>JAOZLK010000119.1 GCA_029934875.1 Bacteroidales bacterium
TTTTATTTAGACATATTTAGAATGAGAAAATTTACGTGCTATAAATTAAAGGAAAAAGGCCCGGTTAAACAACTAATTTCCTCGTTTAAACTTTGATCGGATCACATCCCTGATCAGTATAACAATCTCCTTTCCAAGGAAAGCCAGCGAGCCGTAGAACAGGACCTCACCCGCAATGAATATACCCAGAATCAGTCCCCCGATCTTTGAGGCCTTTAAACCCAGAATTCCACCAATGGCGCCACCTATCAAGGGTGAACCTACAATCAGAACATAACTCGACACCTGCACAATCAGCATGGCTTTTTTCCATGGAGTATTTACCAGGCTTTTTAGCCCTGCGGGCCTTGCCTCTTCAGGGGCTCGCTTAGAAGCATCAGTCATAAGTGTATAAACAGGATATTCGTAATACAGTTCAAAAATTATTAGTTTAGTCCGAGAAAAACTAATCCCGTTCCACACCTTGTACTCACGATATGAATAAAAGACATTTACTTCTCAGCATTCTACTCAGTCTTCTTTTGAACCAGGTCTTTGCCACAAAACTAAAGGAGGTTCGGATTATCGATAAAGATTACCTGATGGTCAGCTTCAGCGATGGCGAAGCAATCTTTCGCGATAATGCCACAGGTAGCAGTGCCTATACCGGTCACGATTACGCCCAGGGCGACGATTCCATGCTTTACTTTGGTGAGAAGCTTAACGTGGAGCTGGCAGCCCTGACAGGCTCCTGGAAGATCAGTTCCAAAACAGACCCCAAATATGGTAAAAGAGGGCTTGAACCGGTGGCTGTTCACAGGAAAAGCAAGGTCTGGCATACCACGGCAGACTGGCAATATGCCCTTGAACACACCATTTACCTGAAGCTTCCTCATTCCCTTACACAGGGCAACTCTTACTCCCTGAAGGTAGATAAGAAGACAGAATCAGATTTGAAAAAAACCTCCTTCAGCTATGATAATTTTCAAAACCTCTCCGAAGCCATTCATGTAAACATGATAGGCTATGTTCCAAACGGGCCTGTCAAGTCGGCCGACCTCTATCTATGGATGGGTGACGGTGGAGCCCGTGATTATTCGTCCTTTGAAGGTAACATGGTGTGGCTGCACAACCAGGACAATGGCGAAAAAATGGATGCCGGGGAGGTGATTTTCTGGAAAAGCAATGAGAGTAAGACTGAAGCCAGGGGACGCAACCTTACGGGCTCGGATGTCTGGAACATCGATTTTTCTGAATTCAAAACACCCGGCAGGTACAGACTGGTGGTAGATGGTGTTGGCTGCAGCCAGGTCTTTGAGATCAAGGAGAAACTCTTCTTCGAACCCTTCCAATATTCGGTACGCGGGTACTACTATATGCGTATAGGAGAGGACCGCATGGATATGGTACCTGTCCCGCGACGACCCACCTTCATCCCTGGAAAAGATCCCGAAGGATTTACCATTTACCTAACAGATTTGCACCCCTTCCACCCGGCATGGAAAGAACACCGGGGCGATACCTGGGACGAACCCCACTTCATTCCTGCCGAGAAGTCCATGTTCTGGAAACACCGCCTGCCCGGTAATCCGACCAATCCCTATGCAGTAGGAGGACATTCAGACGCGCTTGACTGGGACCGGCACCTGGCTCATGTGTCCAATATATACGATCTCTTGCTTCCCTATATTATTACGGGCGGTAAAATTAATGATGACAACCTTCAGATAGCCGAGAGCGGAAACGGGATCCCGGACATCCTGGATGAAGCCAGGAATGAAGTGGACCTGTGGCTGAGTGTGAGAGAAGGAGAGGCATACGGGCATGGGCTTACCAACCCTACAAAGGAAAAAACCATTATGTTCCAGGCCGGAGCCACCACCATGGCCGCCTGGGCCAATGCCGCTAACTGTGCCATCATGGCCGAAGCCTTCAGGATCTCCGGGCATCCCGACCTGGTGAAATACTATACCGGGGAAGCCATCAGGGCCTTTGAGTTTGCAGGAAAACAGGAGAAGCAGCAGCTGGATGACCGGCAGGATGTGGGTGATGGGGTCATGCGTGGAAAAGATTTCAGAATGATGGCTGCGGCCTATCTCTACAACCTTACCGGCGATACTAAATGGGAAGATATAATGGCCGGGGACAGCGAAATCGAGGACTCTGAGTCAATGGTTGAGAACCGTCAACAGTGGATCCAGACCTGGGCCACCGCCGCCTACCTTTTTACGCCCCAGGAAAGGCACCACTCCGGTCTATATGAAAACATGAAAGCATCGCTCAGGAAACAAGCCATGGAAAACAATGTCAAACACATGGAATTAAGGCCTTCCCGTCGCACTTCCAATGAAAACTACTGGCAAACGCCGCACAACCTTCAGCTGGTAATACTTGCCCATTCATGTTCCGACAACCTGGCTGACAGGGAACTTTACGAAAAGGCAATGTTACTGGAGGTGGACTGGGGACTGGGACGCAATCCCACGAATACTGTGGAGATGACCGGACTGGGCGAGAGACACATCATCAATTGTTACACAGCGGGTCGTAATGATGGAACGCCCGGCCTGCACCCCGGTCATACGCCTTACAACAACCTGGATGACTGGGGAGGAACAAACAATGGCTCCCATCCGGAGTGGTTCACCGAAAGGGGCTACCCTGAGTGGGAAGCAGGATGGCCTCACCAGGAAGCCTTTTTCAACTCAAGGTATACTTGGGCCAACGGTGAATTTACGCCCAGGCAAACCATGAGAGGGAAGATGGCTCTCTATGGCTACCTCTACGGCATCTACTAAAGGTGGCTACATGCTCAATTTTGCTATCTTTGCCCCATGAAAAAACAGCTTCTTATATTACTGGCCGCTGCCTTTGCTCTCCTGAGTTTCACTTCCGATAAGCCAGCCTACCTGCTTTACGACTCGGATGGGAAAAAGGTGAAATACAGCAAAATGCTGAAGGCCCTGGAGGAGGCAGACATCATCTTCTTTGGTGAACTGCACACCGATCCCATAGCCCACTGGATGCAACTGGAAATCACCAAAGAGCTGTTTTCCGCGAAGCTTGATGCCCTGGTTCTGGGTGCCGAAATGTTTGAAGCTGACAATCAGCTAATCCTGAACGAATACCTGGACGGTCTATACCCGGCCTCCAAATATGAAGCTGAAATGCGCCTCTGGAACAACTACGAAACCGACTATAAACCAGTGGTTGAATTTGCAAAAACGCACCAGATCCCCTTCATAGCCACCAATATACCCCGTCGCTATGCATCCATGGTCCATAAAGGAGGCTTCGAAGCCCTTGACAAGCTCTCTCCTGAAGCTAAGATTTACATTGCCCCCCTGCCCATTCTGTACGATCCGGAAGTAAAATGTTACAAGGATATGCTGGACATGGAAGCACCACCCTCGAAGGAAGCTCCAGCCATGAAAGAAGCTCCGGCCATTGATGAGGCTCCGGCCATCGAAGAGGCTCCGGCCATTGAAGAGGCTCCGGAAGAAATGCCCGCAGCGCCAAAAGCAATGGCCTCAGAGACGAAAGACATGCCCGCAGAGCCCAAAGAAATGTCCGCATCTCACGGCAAGTCTATACCTGCTTTCAATATGGAAAATCTCCCAAAGGCACAGGCAGCAAAGGACGCCACCATGGCACACTTCATCATGGAGAGCTGGTCGGAAGGAAAATGCATGTTTCATTTCAACGGTTCCTACCATTCAAACAATCACGAGGGCATTGTATGGCACCTGAAGAAGCAGAATGCGGACCTGAAGATTGTCACCATAAACACAGTGCTGCAAAAGGAGATTGATTCACTTTCCGATGAAAATCTAAACAGTGCCGACTACATTATCTGCGTACCAGAAAGTATGACCCGGACCGGCAGATAGACAGGGGGTCACTATTCCACCAGATTCCTGTCGCGACGGAATATTTTCAAGATCCGCTCATCATTGCGGAGGTCGGGGATCACTGAGCCCTCAAACTGGTCGGGATAACCCAACTTCACATACATTCGCAAGGTGAAATGCCAGAAAACAGGATCAATCACAATCCACTGGACACTGGCTGAAGAATAGGAAGGCACAAAATATGCGGTATAAACCACCTCCTCATTTGCAGTGACTGCAAAAGCAATTCCACCCACCGAGTGCTCCATGCCCTCTAAGGTTTCCCTGGCCTCATCTGTCACTTTGAAAAAGTACTCATTTGCGTTGTATGACTTCAGATCCGAATAGACCAGCAGGGGATCCCCTGCCAGTATTACAGAGCCCGGATCAATTTCGGCAGTCTCATTCAGGGTTTCATAGGAATCCAGGAGATAAAATTCCACTTCACCCGGAATATCCTCCCCGTCTTTTTCACAGGATGCGAATAGGCAGAAAAAGAAGAGCGTTACAACAAGCGATTGTACATGGAACTTCATGGAACTGAGCTTTGTGAAATTTGCAGAGTTGAATCTACATAATTTCTGAAACTTTTTGCTCAAAGCCCCGAATCAAATAGGAAAAAGGGCCAGATCCTGATCATGCTGACTTAAAATCCGCCGCCAGACATCTCACCGCTGTCCCGGCTTCTTCTTTTCCTCGATTTAAAATCGCCTTGCCCGAAGTTGTGCGAATAACCCAGGAAGATGCTTCGCGATTCCCAGTTGAAGTTACCATAGGAGGGAATAAAATTCGTCGATTCAAACTGAAATCTCATGCTGTTAAAAATGTCTTTCAGGCTCAGGGTAATGGTTCCCTTTTCATTAAAGACCTTGTAACTGGCACCGGTACTGAGCATCCACATGGGCTTAAACTCATACTGAATCATCTGGCGCTTGCCACGATACATGCCGAAGACCTGGAAACTCAGCTTATCTGTAAGCTTGAAAGTGTTGTTAAGACGCACATTATTCGTAAAGTTTTCTATTTCCAAATATTCCCCAAAGGCATAACCGGCGATAAGCTGGTAATAGGAATCAAAGCTGGCATTGAAGCTCCACCATTTTGTGGGGCGGTACATACCCGACATTTCAAATCCATAGCGATCTTCACCTTCAGCGTTGGTAAATGAAATCAGCATTCTGTTAGAATCCAGGGGATCAGTCTCCACATAACGCATGATATTATCGTTGATGTGCCTGTAAAACACACCGGCCGAAACAGAACCTTTCTTGAGGCCTCTTGTGTAGTTGAATTCATAGGAATCTGTAAACTGGGGAGTTAGTTCGGGATTCCCAACGAAAACCGTGAGTGGTGAAGAAAAACCGCTTCGTATGGGGTTTACCTGGGAGATGGAAGGGCGATCAACCCTGCGGCTGTATGAAACCTGAAACTGGTTCTTCTCATTGAGCGCATAGGTGAAAAAGGCTGAGGGATAGGCCGTGAATATATGATCATTGTAAGTGTCAGATGTTTCAGTCTGGGTAAAATTAGCATTCACATCATACTGCTCAAGCCTGACACCCACTTGCATGGAGAGTTTTCCAAACTGCTGGGCGTAATTGGTGTAGGCCGACAAAATGGAGCGCTCGTAATCAAAAGTGCTGTTACCAATGGGCTCGGTTTCATACCAGCCATTTCCATCGGGTATCTTATTGTTATCCTCGTCGTAAACAAACTGGTGCCTGTTGGTATTGTACAGATTGTCAACACTTCTGAAGCGACCCTCCAGTCCCAGTTCCAATTTAGCATTCTCGCTAAGGGGATTTGTATAATCCAGATTCAATATTGTACTGCTTACATCATCCCTTGCATCATCCACATAATTTGAAGTATAATCTATGGGATTCAAAGGCTGTTGGTAGACACCCGCATCCTCCTTATTGGTCATAGAATGGGAAGCTTCAAACTCAATATTATGACCCTCCTTTTTGAAATTCCGCACATAATTCAGGTTGTACGAGCCTGTATAATTTTCATTTTCCCTCTCCTGGATATTCTCACTGTCCAGTACATCTTCAAAATAGATATCGGTGTTTTTAGTCTCCAGGCCATGGTATATGTTCTGGGTGGTGTACAGCGAAATTGTATTGAACTTATTAATATAAAAATCAGCCCCGGCCTTAATAAGGTGAGAGCTATTATCACCTACGTTATATATATGCTGATGAGACATATTATCAAGCCGGTAAATATCTCCTCCTCCGTCGCTTTTTCCGGTATTTGCACCGTAGTTGGCAAAAAGATTAACCTTTCCCTTTCTGTAATTCAAATCTGCAGATCCATTGTATTTCAGATTTCTTCCATAAGTGACACCACCGTTCACACTTCCATTAAACCCAAGTGCAGAATTCTTATACAATATAATATTGATGATCCCGCTCATGCCCTCCGGATTGTACTTGGCCGAGGGATTGGTAATGAGTTCAATGCTCTTGATGGACGAGGAAGGAATTTGCTTCAGCAACTGGGCAGCACTCACATTGGTGGGCCTGCCATCCACCAGAATTTTCACATTCTCATTGCCACGCAGGCTGATGGCTCCGCTTTGTTGATCCACGCTTACCGACTGTACATTATTCAAAAGTTCGGAGGCAGTAGTACCCGTGGCGGTCAGATCTTTCCCCACATTAATCACTTTGCGGTCGATCTTCTGGGTGACCGAGGAAAGTTCTCCACGAACCACCACCTCTTCAAGTTGCTGTGTGCTTTCACTCAGTGAAATAGTGCTTAAATCGTGCGTGGCATTATCCCGGGACACATCAATCTCCTGGGTCATTTTCTCGTAGCCAATAAACTGAATCTCCACCTTGCTGTTTCCCTCGGGAATGGACTTAATCTGAAATTCTCCCTTATCATCGGTAATTCCTCCGGCAAGTATTGAGTCGTTGCTGCTGCGGACAACAACGTTTGCATAGGGAATGGGCTCCTTAGACAGCGCATCAATCACACTTCCTGTAATGGATCCGTAGGCCGGGGGATTATCGTCAATCGCCCGCACTTCAATGGTCAGCACGGCAAGAATAAGAAATATATATGCTACTTTTTTATTGATTTCAAACATTAAGCCAGGGATTAGAACAAGCAACAAACATTAATAAGGTGTAAATGTTTATTTAAACCAGTTCTAAATAGCAGGATTTAACATTTTTAACAGGGCAGAAAGCCTGGCTGGAACGCCTGTCAGGAAGTTGGTAGAAAGCTGTTTAGTCTACTGCTTTTAAATACTACCTGAGATCCCTGATTCTAAGCTCAATCTTACTGTCATCCTCCAGGAGCTCAAACAGTTCTTTCGGATCGGTCTGCCCGTAGTGGTAGGGGTATAAAACTGAGGGCTGAATAGCAAGGGCAAGATCAGCCACCATTTCAGGGCTCATGGTATAGGGCAAGTTCATGGGCAGGAAGGCCACATCAATGTCCTTAAGCATTTTCAACTCCGGCACATTCTCAGTATCTCCACCGATCAAAACCCTGGTATCCCCGAAAGTAAGCAGGTAGGCATTGCCTTCCCCCTTGGGATGATAGGCTACCCCGCTTGATCGTTTATGCACAATATTATAGGCGGGATAAGCTTCAATTCCGATCCCCAGTATGGTTTCCATATCACCATTGTTCATAAGCCGGGCATCGAAATCCTCCAGCTGCTCCATACAGCGCTGGGTCATCACCACCTGCGTCCCTTCCTTCATTATCTGATTGATGGCATTCAAATCCAGGTGATCTCCATGCTGGTGAGTCACCAGCACCAGGTCTGCAGGGGGCAGTAAGCCATAGTCAGCTTCACGGCTGGTCGGATCGATATGGATCACAAGATTCTCATACTCAAACATCAGGGTCCCGTGACCTATAAAAAACATCTCAAGCTCACCTTCGCTGGTTTTAAACACATCGCTCTGAAACTGCCCCATTACAGGAAGAAAGATTAGCATTGCAAGCAAACTGAATAGACCTTTCATAGCTCTTAGTAAAAGTTTAAGGAAAGTTAATAGAATCATTACTCCTAGTCAAGCTCTTTACAGACCTGCGACTTTCCAATAACTTATAGGCCACCGGAACTATAATCAGGGTGAGCAGGGTGGAGACGGAAAGCCCCCCAATAATGGTCCATCCCATGGGAGCCCATAAGGTCCCCCCCCGCAGGGTCAGGGGAAGCAGTCCACCGATGGTAGTCAGAGCCGTAAGTACAATTGGTGTAAGACGCGTCTCAGCAGCCAGTTGCAGGGCCTCATCCAGTCCTTTCCCACGTCCCCTTAACTTATTGATGAAATCCACAAGGATGATGGAATTATTGACCACAATGCCCACAAGGCTGGTAAGCCCCACAAATGCAGTAAAAGAGAATGAGTTATGTGTGATCAACAGGGCCCAGATCATGCCGGTGAATGCAAATGGAATGGCCAGAAAAACAATGAAAGGCTGCTTTAGCGACTTAAACTGAAGCAACAATACTGAGAAGATGGAAATAATGGCAATAATAATGGCATTTGTCATGCCCCCGAATGCATCATTCCTTCCTTCCAACTCACCGGCAATGTGGTAGCTGTATCCTTCAGGCATGGAATAGGCCTCCAAACGCTCTATCACCGGATTCATTACTTCATCCAGGGTGAATTGGGAATGAACATCTGCGGTGATCTCAGCTGTGCGTTCCATCTGAAACCTGTTAATAGAACTGGGTACCTGTTGCATTTTCAGATCCACAAACTGCTTTAGCTGAATCTGCCTTCCGGAAAGCGAAGAAACATAGATTTTATCCAGTTCCTCAACATTAAATCCCTCTTCACTATTGTCATGATCCATTTTCAAAATCATATCATACTGCTCCCCATCCTCATCCCTGAAACTTGATATCCCGATGCCCGTTACGGCCAAACGAATGGTCCGGTCAATCTCTATCACCGGAACTCCAAACATATTGGCCTTTTCCCTGTTGATCTCAAATTGCAGCTCCGTATTGGTTTTAACAAACTGATTTTCAATATTAATAGCTCCCGGCTGCTCCCGGATATAGCCTTCAACATCGGCCGATATCTGGCGTAGTACATCCAGGTCATCGCCTGTCACAAAAACCTGGACCGGTGCATCAAAGGGCATCCCCTGTTCAAAATCTTTCACACGAATCATGGCGCCCGGATAAGCACTGAATTCATCACGCAGCTTCTGCATGGTGTTTATAAAAGCCTCCTCCTCATAACGATAAAGCTCCACATAGATCTCTGCAAACTGCTTATCGTGTCTTCGGGGGAATACATTGTAGTAAATCCGGGGATTACCATGCCCCACATTGGTGGCATAATATCGCACTTCGGGAGTGCTATCCAGGACCGATTCCATATAGCGTGCCACCTGGTTGGTTCTCTCCAGGCTGGCTCCACCCGGCAGGATGGCCTGGATCATCAGGTTGGGCTGCTGGGCCTTGGGGAAAAAGGAAACCTGAACATATCTGAACATCAGGGTAGCCACCAGCAGGTATAAAAGCGCCAGCGAAAGTGTTAGCTTCGGCCTCTTAAGTGCATGTTTCAGGGTGAAGCGGAAAGGATGCTCAACGAACCATTTCAGAAAGCCGCCGAAACCGCGGGGTTTCTTTGGAGTATCACCCCGATCCTTAAACAGCCGGCTGGTGATCACCGGGGTAAAGGTAAGCGCGATCAGAAGCGAAACGCTCAGGGTTATCATAATGGTCACGGGGAGGGACATAATGAACTCTCCTGTCTCATCGGGCATGGCCGCTATGGGTATAAATGCCAGTATGGTTGTCAGGGTGGCCGAAACAACCGGCCATCCTATCTCTGAAGCCGCCAGGATGGAGGCTTCCCGTTTGGGGTGTCCCATTTGAATATAGCGATTGATATTCTCAACCATCACAATGGAAT
>JAOZLK010000120.1:0-3978 GCA_029934875.1 Bacteroidales bacterium
ATGATTAAAAATTTTACCTCCACCCGCTCCTACCATAAAAGTTGGGGTTTCGTTTGTTAAATATAGCTTTTCTGGCGAAAACCCCGGAGACTACTTCATCTTCACAAATTTACTCACACCCCTGATCCTGTCCAACTCGATCCAGTTCAGGATGTACATTCCCGGGGGCAGATTCCCGATATCCAGCTGGTACACCTGGTAACCGGCAGGAAGATATTCGGTCAGGACAGCTTTGCCATTCATTTCCTTTAGCTCTATCCTTCCCGGATGCTCCGCCATGGACCCCAGGTTCACATATACCATGTGCTCTGCCGGATTGGGGTATATGGCAAGATTTTCCCATGAAGATGCACGATCCTGCAGGCCCACAGTTTCATCCTTATAGTCAAGGGCCACCTGGAGGATTCGGCCGGTGCTTCTTTCCTGCAGAAATGCTGCAACAGCCAGGTCATTGAGGTTCTCAATATAGGGTGCATAGGCCCAGGTATTAGTACGGCTGTCACTTGATCCCTTGGGCCAGCTATCTCCAAGCAGTTTTCCCGCGGGGGTTGGCAACATATCAAGTACTACATTTCTGAAATGTGTATCTCCGTTAGCTCCTGCGTAGGCTGTTACTTCATGCTCAAATACAACAAGGAAAAGCTGTACATTTTCGTCATAGTGATCTGCCAGGCAGGTGACCGTAGCAACAGCTTCCAGGCCCGTTACCATCCAGTTCACATTAAGGTCCACATTAAAATGCGGGGGCTCCAGGCTAAGCAATCGCAAATGATCCCCCAGTGAATTCCTGTCCAGCACTGAAAAATCATAGCGATATTCCGGGATGAAGCCTCCGTCGAGTATAATATAGGGCACACTGGGAACACCATAATTGCCCGACCTGGTGGAAGAAGGCCCCGGGTTATTCAGGTTCATAAGATCATTCCCGGGATAGGCCATATGATATTGCAGGTCGATTACATCCTTCGAATGAGAAGCTGCAAAAGCATCGATGATATCATCGGCCATCCTGGCTGTATCATCAGATGAGTTGGTGAAATGCTCCAGCAGAGAAAGTCTTGACCGCTCTGCAATATGAAGGTTGTTCACTGCAAATCCCTGGTTACCAAGTTCCAGTTGTCCATTGCTTGAAATGACAAACCTCAAATCCACATTTGCCTTTCCTGCCACCTGGTCAAGATCATGAACGGCACTCACCCATTCAGTATCAGGTATAAACTCCTCCAGTCCCCACCCAATGCTGCTGCCACCAGGCATGTTAATGATATTGTCCACATTATACCAATCGATCCCGGGTGTTACATCCCCGATGGTCTTCCAGCCTTCCCCAATGCCATTGCGGTACTGAAGTACGGCCCCATTCAAATAAGGGAAAAAACTTCGCATGATATCCATGCGTATCAATGGCCGGTCTATTTCCCTGAAATCGAAGCAGGGACTCTGGATCCAGGATTGTTCGCTGTAGTCAGGCACTCCGGAAGGGAGCTGAGTAAACCAGGCCCTGTCTTCTGCAAGCGGAATATAGGCTGAAAAATCAGGCACTCCCCAGACCCAGCTCTCAAACTGATCCTCTGAACGGACGGTCCACTGCCCTTGCGAGTCATCAAAGCTTTCAAAATAACCATCCTCATCCAGCCCAATGGTTGGCCTTAGAATAATTTCTTTGCTCACCTCGCTGTAGCAACCTCCCCGGTTCCTGGAGTAAAGTGTAACCAGGAATTTGTCGGGTGAGGCAAAGAGGTAGGCGGTGGTATCAGTGACAGAGTTGGAGCCAATCTCATCCATCACGCTTCCATCAGCGCTTTTAAAAGTCCAGATGACCGTATCAAGAGTGGCAGATCCGATGGTAGTAAGGTTTACAAAATCCACAGTCACACCACTGGTAAAACAATCACTGTTCCAGGTAAAATCTGCCACAGGCTTACTGTCGATAAGGGCTTCCAGGGAATATGAGGCCATACATCCATCAAAGGATGTGGCTTTAAGGTGGATGTTCTTCAAACCCGGCTCCTGATAATGATGAGCTGGATCGGACAGGCCGCTCAGGTTATTGGCTCCACTACCGGGATCCCCAAAATTCCAGTTCCAGGTTTCCACAGCTTCCTTTTCGTTGGTCAGGTTTTCAAAGGACACCATTTCCCCTCCTTCAGGCAAACATTCGGAACTCAATTCAAACATCACCAGGGGTGCGAACTTAATGTATATACTATCCCGGGTAGTTGCCTGGCAACCATTCTCAGTCTCCGCAGTACAACTAATCCAGCTGAATCCCGGAGCAAGATCTGAAGGATTAAAAGTAAATCCTTCATCGATGCTCCCCGAAACACCCTGCCCTTCAAATGTGACTCCTGGCAGATTAGCCTGGAGTACAAAGGGGCTTACATTCTGGCAATATGAGGTGTCGTAAAGGTTAAGAATCTGGGGTGGATCTATGGATTCAATTGAAAACTCAGTGCTGAGACGATGAATTATCAAATCCACATACAGGTATTCGATGGTGTATATTCCCGTGTTAAGAGAATCGGGATCAATTGTTGCCGTGTTATTTCCATGATCGATAAGGCCCGGAACTTGTTGAGAACCGGAATCCAGCAGCCGGAATGTGCCTGTAGCTGTCGGAACGTTGAAAACGCTTATCTCGAAGGGATTCTCACCCTTGCAAAACGCCCGGGAGGGAATTAAAATTCCACCTTCATTACCCAGAACATAGACCAGGGCACTGTCAATACTGACACAGCCATTGTCGTTGGTAAAGGTGTAATAGATTGTATGTGGGGAAGCGATTGTATCGGCCAGGTCCGGGTAAAAATAGCCCGTGGAACTGATGACGCCCGGACCCGAGAAAGTACCTCCGGGGATATTTGCTTCAAGCATTACCGGCTCGGCATCCACATTGTAACCGGTAGCCAGGTTGATAATCTCCACATCACTCACCTCATCTACTTCAACAAGGAGGCTTCCATTCTGAGCATTCTCCACTCCGTTCACATCCATGACAGAGCTGATCACATAGGTGGTACTCTGGAATGGTGCCGCTATAATTTTATAATCCGGTATTGTAATATTTATAAATGGAGTGATGTTTGTTCCATCATCCAGTTCAAAGCTCCAGGGTGATCTTCCCCTCAGGTGCACACTTAGTTCAATCTCCTCCCCTTCACAAATCCGGGCCGGTCCCACAAGACTTGCCTCAGGCAAAGCCGTATATATCTCAAGGGTGTTTGCCTGGATGCTTGCTAAAGTGTTACTCAAATTTCCTGCCTCATCCATCATCACAATGCTTGCTTCCAGGGTGCCCGGATCCACATCCCTATCCCCGACTTCAACCACAAAGCTAAGCTCATACAAACCATCGGCAAGCCCGGTAAGGGTCAGCCGGGATGAACTCAGGGGAATCCCATTAAGCACTGTCCCTTCGGCAAGGGAATAGCCAACATCATCAGCGCTAATTGTCATTGTAACAAGTCCGCCTACACCCACCGCAAGGGATGGCACTTCCAGTCTTGTAAGCACCGGGAATTCAGCATCAATGGGATCCTTACTCTGTACTATCGGAAGCTCATAGACTGTACTGGACATATCTCCATCCGATATGATAAGCTCAGCTACAGGGATATCCTCCGAGGCAAGATAACTGTTGCCTTCCTCAACAATGGTAATATTTGATTGATAGGTGGTGGCCGAAATACGCTCAAATCCTTCCAGCGGATACGCCCCTACAAAACCCGAGACCAGGGTATAGGCTGTTCCTCCGTCATCACTTACCTCAATGCTAACCGGGACATCGTCTCCAATCTTCATGCTTACATCGGGAATGCTTACATCAAGAACCTCCAGCATTCTGTCAAAGGTGGCCCTGATGCTGTGATCGGATGAGATTTTTGTAAAAGTATAGCTGGATAATGGGCCCTGGCTCTCTTCATCAACCTCCACATCCAGTATTTCATAACCAGGGTCAGCTTCGATATTAAAGCGCTG
>JAOZLK010000120.1:4078-9767 GCA_029934875.1 Bacteroidales bacterium
CAACCTCCACATCCAGTATTTCATAACCAGGGTCAGCTTCGATATTAAAGCGCTGTTCGCTTCCATAATCCACATTGATCTCTCCCGAAGGCATTATTTCACCCCCTTCGCCAACACTTGCGCTAATCGTGTAGGTTTTCGGCTTAAAAGTTGCATGGATCTTGTGATTTTTTCTGACAAAGGTAAATCGGTAGGTGGAGACAGCTCCCACACTCTTATCATCAACAAGCACATCTTCTATTTCGTAACCATCATCGGCAGTGATGGTAAAGGTTATACTGGAATATTTTTTCACCTTTACTTTCCCTGAAGGATCTATACTACCCCCTGGCCCGGCAGTGGCTTCGATTGTTTGATCTCTCCCAAATAAACTTGCTGAGGCAGAGAAGGCCGGAGCAAGTAAAATCAGGGCCGACATCAAAATGACGGGCAGTAGGCTTCTCCGACCTGGTTTTATATGCTTAAACAAACTCAAGTTTCAAGGTTTCTGACAAATACAAGTTAACAAAAATGTATTAGTCGCAGTTCACATGACTTTTGCTAAAAATAGGGAATCTGCAGGACGATTCGGCAGTCAACTTAATTTATTTGGTGAATATCAGGACTTTAAGGTTGAACACCCTTACCCCAGGGGACAAAATGAAATAAAGTGAATAATTATAGAAAATAACGTTTGTCACTTATAATAATACGTTCGTCACTTATAATGAGTATTTCATCCCTGTTTTGGTCAATCATCCTGGATCATGCTGGCCGGCTGCCCGGTGGAAGCAAGTACGCTGTTCCACAACCAGTCCCTGGGATCGATCTTCTTACGCCTGGAAATGGCAAGAGATATGGGTACATGGGTAAAAAGATTGCTCCACCACCCCACGACCATTTCTGTTCTACCGGCCATCCCGGCATGGACAGCATTGTGACCCAAAAGCAAACAAAAAGCTGAATCATGTGGATTTGCACGCTGACTCCTGATAATGTAACTTGGATCGATATATTTGAGATTGAGCTCCATCTCTTTGCTCTTAAAATAGTCCTTTATGGCATCACGCAGGTAAATTCCAATATCACCGAATTTAGCATTGCCGGAAGCATCGCGATCATCCTTTGATGAGAAGAGATCCTGGCCGGCTCCCTCTGCAACAACAATCACCGCATGTTTCCTGGCCTCAATCCTCTTCTTCAATGCCTCCAGGAAAACATCCAGGGAAAAAGGCACCTCCGGAATGAGACAAAAATTCACCTGGTTGTCAACCAGCACTGAAAGAGCTGCTATGAAACCCGAATCGCGGCCCATCAGCTTCACGAGCCCCACACCATTAGGGGCACCAATAGCCTCAACATGTGCAGAATATGTGGCCCTTTTTGCTTCTGCTACTGCGGTCTCAAAACCAAAGGTTTTCTGTACGAAAGAGATGTCGTTATCAATGGTCTTTGGAATACCGATCACAGAAATTTTGAGTCCCCTTCTTTTGGCCTCTTTACTGATTGCAAGCGCACCGCGTTGTGTTCCATCTCCTCCTATGCAAAAAAGAATTCCGATCTTCATCTCTTCCAGGGTATCTACCATGACCCCAGTATCCTGGTTGCCCCGTGAGGAAGCCAGGATTGTGCCCCCCATTTCGTGGATCTGAGAAACAAGTTCGGGGGTGAGCTGGACAGGGCTGTGTCCGTATTCCGGCACCAGGCCCTGGTAGCCATACTTAAATCCATATATATTCTTCACCTCGTAGCGATGATGCAGGCTCATGACAATGGCCCGGATTACATCGTTGATGCCAGGACAAAGCCCTCCGCAGGTAACGATGCCACAGGACAGTTTTGCAGGATCAAAGAAGATTTTCTCCCTGGGGCCTGCTGCCTCAAAATTTGGTGGATCTTCGTTTTTTGCAAGATAGGCCTTCAGGGTATCAAGCTTACGATGGTAGAGGACATGGTCATCGTCATCGATGAAGTCAACCCTTTTCAGGGGTGACTGAATCCTGCACTCACCAAGTTGAGGAATTGCAAATTCTTGCTGTATCATACTGATCGATCTTAATAGTTTCGTGAATTTTCGTTCGATATTACAAAAAATTCATGAGATCAGATAAGTTGTAAAATGCTTAATTTCGAAGCGCATGAGAAAAAACATCTTTTCCACCCTGCTGTTATTATGCCTGATTGTCCAGGTAGACGGACAAAAGATCAGCGGCTATGCTCCATACTACAGGACCTTCTCTACAGATTTCGACTTTTCGCTCTATACCCATGTACACTTTTTTGCCGTGTGGCCCGATTCAAGTGGAGCTCTTCTCTGGCCCGGTCAGAATGACTCTACCTCCCTTTCAAAGAAATACCAGCTGATACACAGCAGGATGGGAGAAGATCAGAATCTCCTGATTACTTTCGGCGGAACCTCCGCAGCCGGATCCCTGTACTTTAGCCAGATGGCAGGCGATTCCTCCTCCCTGGAACGCTTTGCGCAAAATGCAGTCAGCCTTTGCCTGGCCTGGGGTGCACATGGGATTGACATCGATTGGGAATGGGGTAAAAAGCTCGGTGTCGGGGATGCTGAACTGAAGTCGGGCTACCTGAAACTGATGAGCCGCCTTCGCCAGCTTGCCGACGAAGAGGGATTGCTCCTGTCCACTGCGGTTTCAGCTTCATCATGGTTTGGTGATAACTATCCTGTGGAGGGTGTGGATCAGGCCGATTATATCTCTGTGATGAGCTATACTTATAACGGGGCCTGGTCATCCACAGCCAATCACCATTCACCCCTGTCAAAAACAGAAAGCATCGGTCTCAGCTACTGGAAAAACAGGGGAATCGCCACAGAAAAACTGAACCCCGGGGTTCCCTTTTATGGATACAAATACGATGGGGCCAGCCTGCCGGGGGATCCCTTCAACTCGGTAAGTACCCTTAGCTATACGGAGGTAAAGAATCACATTTCCCTTGGATACGAGATCCATATGGATACCATCAATGGCTCCTACTGCTCCAAGGCTTCATCCATCATTTTCTTTGATAGTCCTGACGACCTCACCGCAAAGGCTCAGCATGTAAAGGAGAAGGGCTACGATGGAATATTTATCTGGGAAATCGGTCAGGACGATTCGGATCAAACACTTTCGCGCAGCATTTATAACAGCATGAATAAGCTCGGACCGGTTTCAATAGTCGAAAAAAATCGGGCTGAGGACTACCGGATCGTAATCAGTCCCACTTCCGGTATCTTACTCTCGTCCAGCTCAACTGATCCCTTCAGCGCCCGGCTCTATTCCCTGGAAGGCAAGCAAATGGCCTTCAGTGATCACAATTACAGGGAGGCGGTCATCTCAACCCTGGGTCTGCCCCCGGGCATCTATATAATTCAAATCAGTGACGGGAAAGAAGTGATCGGTCAGAAAATTGCTTTATAGGGCTATTCCATAAGTCAGCTTCACCATCAACTGATTCTGGTCCTGCTGCCACCTGTCAGCCAAGTCAGGCTGGATGTTATGCTTATAGACGATATAAAGATCTCCCAGCGGGGCAAAGGTCCACCTGAGGCGGGAATAAGAACCTACCATACTTGATTCATTGTCGTACTGCACAAAAATACTGACGTTCAGGTCAGAGCTGATATTCAGGGCCGTTCTTGCTGAGACGAGCTCTTTTTTAAAATCTCCGGCAGGGATGCTACCAATATTATTTTCATACATAAATTCCAGGATCAGGAAGGACATTACCCGCCAGTTCATCTGCAGGGCAATCTGGTCCAGCCTTCCTCCGTAAAATCCACCAAACTTATATTCCGCCTTCCCGTTAAGAGCCCTTTTGCTGGCTGTTGATGCCTCGAGGCTGTATCGCATCCAATGGTAAGCTCCGGGTTCAATAACAACACCATCTGCTATCTCAAAGGCTTGCTTCAGAAATTCTCCCTGGGCCTGAAGATCCATCCCAAGCTCATCTCCACTTTCCAGCCTGACATCCAGGGGAGCCAGGGTCATACCATAGCTTTCCCAGTGGTGCTCGAGATCGGTATAGAGCGAAGGACTGATCTTGAATTTGTATTGCCGGATAAAGGAGTTCTCGGGCCTGGGCATAAAATCCACCTTCCCGGAATAGTTGTTGAAGCTCTTGCGTGCAGCAAAGCCCATGGAAGGATCAAAAGCATCACCAACCCGCCTGTATTGTACAAACCAGTCCCACAGGTCGTTGGGATAATCTATTTTTATCCCCACCGACGACTTGTCTCCCTGAAGGTCCTCCCGCATGTTGACCATGCCCCAGGCCCCCACGAGGAAATTTTTTCCCGATCCAAAGGTGGAAGTCTGGTAGGTAAAATCAAGACCGGCGGTCCAGGCCTGGCTTCGCCCTGCCGGATCACCCATGGTAGCAATCATTCCCACCGATGATTCCTTGAGAATGTTCTGCTTAATCCTGATCACGCCCATTTTAGTTCCGGGCACAAGTGAATCCACTGCCCCGGTCTGGGTGATGAGCCCACCAAAATGGGTATTCTTCACCTTTCCGTTCAGCTTCCCACCCCAAAGAATTGGAACCTCCTCCCCTTGATAAAGTCCTATTCTGCGGCTGTAAAATGGCATCAGGGAGCGCCCAAGGCTGAGTCCAAAATCATAAATATCTGCCCCCTCAAGAAAGAATTGCCGCTTTTCAGGAAAAAGCACCGGAAACCTGGTCAGATTAGTTTGCCTGGAGTCGACTTCGGTTTCTGCAAAATCGGTATTCACGGTTAACTGGGCCGTAATGTCGGTGGTAATACGCTGGGTGAGATCCAGGCTGGGTTTCAGCTGATAGGCCGTAGGATTCTCGGCATCTTTGCTTGCTTTACTCAACAGGGACACCCTCGGGGTGAGCCCGATACCCTGGTTAAACCCGGGTAGTTCGGAAATAAGTCCGGCATGCCTGGTCTGCCCGATGGTATAATCCATGCTTGCTCCCGACCAGCGGTTCACTTCCAGGAAGCGCTGGATGCGCCGCTCAACATTGAATCCCCAGGAATCCAGGCTTTTATTATAGGTAAGTGTAGAGACCGGAATCCGGATCTCGGCACTCCAAAATCCTTCATCCATCTGGGTTTGGGCTTCCCAGGCACCATCCCAGTTGGGATTTTCCGACTCCCCGTTAAAGGATACAAGCGCATCATACCTGGCTCCAAAGGGATTAATGGCAAAGATATAACCATTCCTACCATCCCTGTAAGTGTCAAGAATCACTTTGAGGTAGTCCTCATCCTCCAGCTCCGAATCCCTGGCCTTGGAAAAGGCCACCACCTCTTCGGGCTGATCATCGTAGCAGATAAAACCCAGGTATATGTTTTTTGAGGTGACCAGGATCTTCACAAGGGTAGGATAGGTCGGGATCCCATTTTCCACCGGCTCCACCATGGCCAGGGATGTGATAGAATCGGCCTTTTGCCATGCCTCCTCGTCCAGCCAGCCATCCACCTTCAGATCTTGTTGTGTGGAAACACAGGCAATTACAGGCTTTTCGCTTTCCTGCCCATACACATAAAAGCCTGGAAGAATAAAAACCAGGATTGCAAGAAAGCGCCTCAGGAGCGTGATACCAAGGAATATGAGAGCCGACTTCTTTTGCATGTGATTGTTCTATTCAGATGCGTGCTCCCCGTAAAAAAGCATGTATTGCTTACTGGATCGCAGCTCGGCCACATTCAGGCGTACCTGGAGACTTGAAAACA
>JAOZLK010000655.1 GCA_029934875.1 Bacteroidales bacterium
GTTCTGGCCATCCAGATAACAGGAATTGGGGCAAAATCCAATGCCTTTTAGCCCATCTTCCCTGAGCAGGGAATGTACCTTGTATTGCTTGAATTGAGGTAACAAACCCGGTCCATCCCGGGCTTCATTTCCATTGACGGGAATTGCTGTTAAGATATTCAGCCCCATCTCCGTACAGATCCAGATATTTCCACGGGTATCCTCTGCGACAGACCAGACTGTATTGCTCAGTAAACCAATTTCCTCATTGAAGAATTCAAAGGATCCTGATCCATCATTCATGTTCTTATCGGGACTGAACACCAACACCCCTTCCGCCATGGTGGAAAGCCACAAATTATGATTCCTGTCCTCCATGCCAGACCATATTTCCAGGC
Organism: Bacteroidales bacterium; assembly: GCA_029934875.1. GTDB lineage: Bacteria > Bacteroidota > Bacteroidia > Bacteroidales. Next base: position 378 of record JAOZLK010000655.1, read on the forward strand.
TAACTGTTTTTTCGAGCATGGTATACCGTCGAATGATTCTACCGTCGGACCAGTTTATACCCAGACCACAATACCAGTAGTTACCGGATTGCTCAGGAATGATTGTTCCATCAAAGTTGCAATAGAACCCATCCTTATCCGTGATGTTTGTCAGATAGGTCCCGTCATATTTTGTAAAACCTCCTCCATTTGTACCAATCAGGATATCACCCTCCTTATCTTCAAGGAGAGAAAGGACAAAATTGCCACCTAAGCCCTCATCTTCAGTAATCTGCCTGATGTATTGCCCGTCAAATATATTTACACCCTTATTAAATGTACCTGCCCATATATTTCCTTCCCTGTCCTCCATAATCGGATAAACCCTTTCATCACCAAGGCCCTGTTCTATGGAATATTTTAAAAAAGATTGCCCGTCAAATTTCAGAATCCCGTCATGCTTTGTGGCAAGCCAGATGTTCCCTTTACTATCTTCCAGGGTTGAATGGACCTCCTTATCAGAAATATGAAAAAATGAATTGGGGTTTAATTTATTTACGCCTCCCCCGGAGGTAGCTATCCAGAGGTTCTCATGCTCATCAAACATCATGTCCCGCACATAATTATTGCTCAATCCGATTTTCTCATCATAGATTCTTAAATACTCACCATCATAAGCTACGACTCCCCCTCCGAAAGTACCGATCCACATATTCCCTTTGCTGTCTTCCAGCATCTTATCAATTTGATTACGCGAAAGAAGATTCTTCCCTGAAAATTGTCTCAGGGAAAACTTCTCAACACCATTTTCTGCTTTAACTGTCAGTATATTCAGTCCCTCTTTTGTGCCAATCCAGATATCACCATTTCTGTCTTCCAGCATTGAAATCACAGTGTTGTGGCTGAGTCCCTCTTTCTTTGTCAGATGTAAAAATGATTCCCCGTCATACCGGCAAAGTCCATCCCGGGTACCAATCCAGATATTTCCCTTCCTGTCCTCCATCATCGATATGATAAAGTTACTTACCAATCCATTTTCTGTAGTAAGGCGCGTCACAGTCTCATAAGGTGAATCATCCGATGTTCCCGCGTCTATCATATATACTCCATCCCTCCAGGTACCAGCCCAGACATTTCCTTTGCTGTCAGCCAGTATCCCATTGACCGGGTAAGGACTGAAACCTTCCTGCTGTCCGTAATAAGTAAACACCTTTCCATTGTATTTGCCAATCCCACCCTTATAAGTTCCAAACCAGATATTGCCCTTTAGATCTTCTGTAAGAGACAGGACAATATCATCATTCAGGCCTTCCACAGGTGTGTAGCTAGTAAAATGAGATCCATCGAATCGGCTTAACCCACCCCTTGCCGTCCCCATCCATATGATCCCCCTTCGGTCCTCAAGGATAGACCATATAAAAGAAGAAGCCATTCCCTGTTCCTTGTCCATGTACCTCAAATCGCATCTTGCGTTATCCTTGAATCGCGGGGCCTCTGCACGCACCTGGATGGGCTGGGATACAGTTACGGTTCTGATTCTCCGGACACTGTCATTGTCCTGGGAAGCATTTTCTTCAGTCTTCCACATCCTGAAAGTCTCGGGTACAGGAAGGGAATCTGAGCCTGGAGTAAGATGCAAAGGGTCATGCTGAAGATGGATCGTAATCAGTGAATCTGCCTCAATTGTCTGCACACCTGTATATTCTATGATGCCTGGTTCACCAGCCTTAATCTTCTTTTCCCGTACAGGTTTCCTGGTCAGGCTATCTTGATTGATCTCAATTGTATTGGGAGTACTGAAAAGCATTGTATCCAGTGGGTGGATGGCTGTTTCAGCCAGGTCTCCATTTTCAACTGTGCTCTGGGTGGCCTTCTGTTTGCAGGAGGCAGCAAAAAGCACAAACACCGGTAATAAGAGATGCGGTACTATCTTACCAATAGGGAAGCGTTTCGAAACACCATCAAACAAGGTATTCATGGTTTATCAGAATATAGTTAATCATGCAGAATAAAACACCTGAATCAATTTCGCATTCACCTTATATGCTGGCGCAGTCTTTAGAGTAATAATACCTACTGCCTTTCTGCCTTTCAATTCCTGCCAGAATTGGAATAGTAAGCTGGGGACGCCGGGCATAATAGGCTAGGCTGATTTATTGCAAGTTACGCCGTTAGGGGATATGAGTCAAATAATGACAAACTCAGCAATAAGTGCCTAACTCGGATACCTTACAAATAAGACAACAGGTAATGACTTGAATTTAATGTTAGTGAATTATAAGGTTCAGGACACTGGACTTCCTGAAAGGAGTCTATTCCATCACCATCAAGTCAAAGGACTTTGTAGCAACCCGGAAAATAATCAAGCTGTGATTATCGCTTTGATTTAAGCGGGTGATTCACCCATTGCAGATAAGTAAATACCATAAATTTGCTTGTATTCTTCAATTTCAGTTTGGTTTTTACATGCTTCAAGGTCTGCAATTGCTTCTAAGGAAGAGCTCCTCATAACCGTTTTGATAGACTCGCTTCAAACCTGTTACGAAGCTATTCTCATGTACTATTTTGATTTGCAAATTATATATGCCTGGAACCATAAAACTATCTTCTGCCAGGGGCAACAATTG
>JAOZLK010000121.1:0-8592 GCA_029934875.1 Bacteroidales bacterium
CTGGATAAACGGACAAGAAGTACTAAAGGTGAATGCCCCTGTATCACCCCTCTTCTCTTCGTTGGCGCCAGGTATGCATGAGTCGGGCAGCTTTGAACAATTTACTTTAGATTCCTCGGATGTCAAGCTATCTGAGGGTACCAATTATCTGGCGGTCCAGGGATTCAATATTGGTTTAAACAGTACTGATTTTCATTTCGATCTTCAGCTAAATGCAAGACCTAATCTCCCCGAATATCCTGATAGTCTGAATATTGTCTTTGATCAAAAGTCGGGATTTTATGAAGCTCCTTTTCATTGTTCAATAAGCACTCCTGATTCTGCAGCACAAATTATCTATACGCTCGATGGGAGTAATCCTCAGAATTCGATTACATCATTCACCTACGACTCTGTGGCCAGTGTGTATATTGATCCCGGAAGCACCTTTGGGAGGGCCGGAACACCCGCTGTAATCCTCAGGGTATCGCTTGTGAAAGAAGGTTATAAACCTGCAATTCCCAGATCGCGTACATTTATTTTTCTGGATGAAGTAAAAACCCAGTCTCATCCCGGCGGTGAATGGCCCACCGGGAGCATAAACGGCCAGACCATAGACCTGGAAGTTGATTCAAGAATTATTGAACATCCTGAATACGCAGCAATAATCGATGAATCTTTTACTGAAATTTCTTCTATTTCAATAATTACGGATTTAGATAACCTTTTCAACCCGCTTACAGGAATCTATGTAAATGCCAGGAATGACGGCGCAGAATGGGAGCGGCAGTGTGCTGTTGAACTATTGAATCCGGATGGAAGCGAAAGTTTTGGTGTCAATGCAGGCTTGCGTATCCGCGGGGGCTTTAGTCGTGCACCTGAATTTGCGAAGCATGGCTTCAGGTTGTTATTTAAAAAAGAATATGGCGATGCAAAATTGCATTTTCCTCTTTTTGGAAATGAAGGGACCGATCGATTTGATAACATTGACCTGCGTACTTCCCAAAACTATTCCTGGGCCAATGGAGATGGTCGCAACACCATGGTAAAAGAGGTTTTTTGTCGCGATTCACAACGGGACTTAGGACAGCCTTATACACGAAGCCGTTATTATCACCTCTATTTAAATGGCATGTACTGGGGCCTTTACCAGACACAGGAACGTTCAGAAGCAGATTATGCAGCCGACTATTTCAATGGCAATTCAGGAGATTTTGATGTGGTCAAGGTTACAGGAGCTCCTAATTACGATATTGAAGCTACCGATGGCAGCCTCACTTCCTGGCAGAATGTATACACTAAAACACAGATCGGGTATGTGAACAATAAAAACTATTTTGAACTTGAAGGAAGGGATGAAAACGGAAAATACCTACAGGACGCAACTACCTGGATTGATATCGATAACCTCATCGATTACATGCTTACAATATTTTATACTGGAAATTGGGATGGACCTGTATCAGAACCCCTGAGTAATAAGCATCCCAATAATTTTTATGCCATTTACAGCCGACAGGACAAATCTGAGGGCTACAAATTTCTCAATCACGATCCTGAGCACTCTCTGCTTGGAGCTTATGATAACCGGGTTAATCTTGCAGACCGGACAGACGGAAAGGCAATGCGTGTTTATGAGTTTAAAGAATTTCATCCTCAATGGCTGCATCATAAGCTCTCGGAGAACAGTGAATACAGACAAAGATTTGCTGACCGTGCATTTATGCATCTGAATCACGAAGGGGCATTCACTCCTGACAAAGCCTTAAAAAGGTTCAATTACAGGGCCTCTCAAATTGATACAGCCATCATTGCCGAATCGGCCAGGTGGGGTGACGGAAGGGGAATCGCTGAACCCTATACAAGAAATGATAACTGGTTGCCCGAGTTAGACAAAATGCGGGAAGGCTATTTCCCTGTTAGAACAGCCATTGTGACGGGTCAGCTTAAGCTGGCAGGGCTCTATTCTGATCTGGATGCTCCGGTAGTGAAAGAAAATAATATCCCTGTAAATGCGGCTTATCACAAATTCGAAGAATTCACATCAATAAAAATTAGTAATCCCAATCCGCTTGGAGTCATTTATTATACTACTAGCGAAACTGATCCGAGAGAAATTGGAGGAGGCGTTTCTGCAGGGGCCGAATTATCTGAGGATGAAAATGCATCAATTTTAATTAATTCCACAAACGTTCTGAAAGCCAGGATCTATGATAAGGGAAACTGGGGGCCCCTGAAACAGATTTCTTTCCTGAAAACAAAAGAAGATTATTCATCGCTCAAAGTAAGCGAACTACATTACCATCCTTTGGATGAAGTGACAGGCCCCGATACAGCCAAAGGGAAGAATTATGAGTTCATAGAGTTTAAGAATACCGGCGAAAATGCACTTAATCTTAGCGGCTTGATACTGGATTCTGCATGCTATTATGAATTTCCGGAAAATGAAATATTGGGAGGTGGCCAATTTTATGTGGTCAGTTCGAAGACTACAAAATTTTATGAGCGATATGAGATGAAGTCATCTGGTAATTATAGTGGATATTTATCCAATGCCGGTGAAGAAATTCTGCTTCACGATACTGAGGGTAACACAATTATTCATTTTTTTTATGGAGACAAGGATCCATGGCCGGAATTGGCTGATGGATCTGGATTTTCACTGGTTTCAGCAGACCGGAATCCGGTCGATGATCCCGATCAACCTTTTTACTGGACGCACTCGGCAAACATTCATGGATCGCCATTTTCCGATGAACCCTACCCTGAAGGTAATCATTTATCCAGGACGGAAAGTGCTGATGTGGTCATCTATCCAAATCCGGTAAGGGATGTATTAAATATAGTTGTCAATACAGAAGGTCAGGCAACAAAAATGAATGTTGAGATTTACTCAATTACAGGCATCATGTTGTACAACGAGGTGCATCCCTTAAAAACCTCAATAAGCCTTGATCAACTTAATCTTGAAACTGGAATTTATATTGTAAAAGTTATTTTCAATGGTTTTTCGGGGTCTTACAAGCTATTGCATTAAAAAAATATGTTATGAAACTCAAATTATTAATCGCACTCATCTTGAGCAATGTTTTATTGGTCTATTCTCAGGAGAATATTTTGGATGCGTACAATGGAGACTTTGAAAATGGAATCACTCATTGGCGGTTTTTTGAAGTTCCGGGGGGGAACGGAAGTTTTGCGGCCACAACGACGGATGCTGTAAGTGGCAACTTCGCAATGGAGCTTAATTTCACAAGCGATTATGGAAATATTATCGATCGCGGATTTGACAACTGGGATACCGGAGTACCGGTTAACGGTGGTGAATTATATACACTTAAGGCATTTGTGAAGGCTGATACGAATTCATCCGAAGGACTTGTTATGCTTAGGTTTTCATTTGGATTCTTTGATGCAAAGGGTAGTATCATTGGACAAGGAGGAACAGATCATCCATTGACTCATGATTACGCAGAGAAGTCATATACTGTCAAAGCACCGGATCAAGCAGCAAGCTGCTGGGTTGCCTTTCGTTTATTTGATGCAACATATCCATGTGCTCCCTTAAGGAGTATGTACATAGATCATGTTCGTATTTTAAGAAAATACGGGGTATCTGTTGAGTCTCCAACTGCAAGTGAATCTGAAACAATGAATCTCACCAATTACCCAAATCCCTTTAATCTGGAAACAACAATAAGCTATAATTTGGGTAAAAGCAGTACGGTTACCCTTGGGGTTTATGATATTCTTGGACAAGCTGTTGCCCTGCTGCTTGATCAGGAGCAACAGAACACAGGTGATTATAAAATAAACTGGGTTCCGAAAAATTTAGCAAGTGGAATCTACTTATACCGCCTGGAGGCCTTATCTTCCGATGGGATAAAATCTGAAATTTATCGTAAAATGGTTTTGGGAAAATGAAAACGACTAAATCAATATTACTTGTAGCTCTTTTTTTAACTTATATGTCTACATCCCTGGCACAGATCAATGTGATGGAAGACTATAATGGGGATTTTGAAGCCGGAACCTTCGACTACTGGCGATTTGTGGAAGTTGCTGATTCAGCTGCAGGAAGTTATGCTGAAATCGTCGATGAATCTTATACGGGCAACCATGCCGCACAGCTTACCTGGAAATCGGGTGCTTCCGGTATTATTGACCTTGTGCTTGATAACTGGCTTACAGGGCCTGAAGTAGTCGCCGGTCATACCTATACTTTAAATGCAGCGATTATGGCAGTTGAAGGTACTGGTCTTCTTCATGTCTCACTGGGGTTTTTTAATGCCTCGGGGGGGGTTATCAGTGAATCCTCTAAAAATTGGGTCCTGGGAGATCAATATGAGGTGAAAGAACACATGGGTACAGCACCTGCAGGTGCAAAAAATTGTTGGATTGCTTTTCGCCTGTTTGCAGAAAATGGTTCCAGGTGGCCTGAAGCTAAAGCGATCACGCTGATAGACGAGGTGCATTTATGGGAATCTCCTCCGGATGTGACCTCAATTAATGATGAATTACCGGAAGATGGTTTAAACCTTTACCCAAACCCGGTCGCCAACCAATTACATGTTGTATCAAAAACAGAGATAAGAACTATTTCTGTCTATAACATGCAAGGGCAATTGGAAAAGGAAGTATTTAAGGATTTTAATAATATTAATATGAAAGATCTTTCACCTGGTATATATATTATGAAGGTGATTTCAAATAAGGGAATTTTTTTTAAAACTGTCGTTAAAGAGTAAAAACATAGCATTGATGAAGAAATCTTTAATAATTGCTACAGTGGTAGCTGCGCTAGGAGGTCTGCTTTTCGGGTTTGATACTGCAGTTATCTCAGGAACGACCCAATTATTATCCAGCAGCTTCGATCTTTCCGCCTTTGAACTTGGCTTTACGGTTGCAAGTGCACTTATTGGAACTATTATCGGGGCCCTGGCTATCGGCCGGCCGGCCGACCGGTACGGACGGCGCAAGGCCTTATTTCTGCTGGCGGCCCTGTATTTCATTTCAGCCCTGGGATCCGGAATGTCCTGGGACTGGCATAGTTTTCTGTTTTTTCGCTTCGTAGGAGGCCTTGGAGTTGGGGGTGCCTCTGTTGTTTCGCCGATGTACATCGCTGAGATTTCTCCTGCAAAGTATCGCGGCAGACTCGTGGCTGTTGCTCAACTGAATATTGTATTTGGAATGTTGCTTGCTTACTTTTCGAATTATGTCATTTCAGGTCTGGATCTGGGAGCCCTTGAGTGGCGATGGATGTTCGGCGTGGAAGCTGTTCCTGCCGCATTATTCTTCATACTCCTTTTCGCCAATCCCAGAAGTCCCCGTTGGCTCGTCTCTGCAAAAAAGATCGAAGAAGCAAAACTCGTACTGGCAAAATGCGGAACAGATTCGGGAGATGTTGAAGGGGAGATCATTGCGATTCAGCAATCCCTTGACATGGATCATCATTCCGTGAAGGAACGGTTCTTCTCGAAAAAATACAAAGTTCCCATCATGCTGGCCATTGCTATTGCAATTTTCAACCAGCTTTCCGGTATCAACGCGGTTCTCTATTATGCTCCCCATATCTTCAAGATGGCTGGATTCGAAAAGAGCTCTGCCCTGTTGAACTCCATGGGTATAGGGTTTGTGTTCTTAATATTTACGGTGGCAGCAATGGCCGTGATCGATAAATTAGGCCGGAAAAAAATAATGATTGTAGGATCGATCGGCTATATCGTGAGTCTCGGAGTTATTGCATGGGCATTTTTCACCTATGGTACGGAGTTTACAAAAGAAGGCAGTTACGTGGTCCTGGTAAGCCTGTTTTTGTTTATCGCTTCCCATTCCTTCGGACAGGGATCGGTAATCTGGGTATACCTTAGCGAGATATTTCCTAACAGGGTAAGGGCCAAGGGACAATCACTTGGATCCACAACCCATTGGATCGCGGCTGCTATTATTTCATGGTCATTCCCATTAATTGCCGAAATTTCGGGAGGATATACTTTTGCTTTCTATGCCGTCTGCATGATTGGCCAGTTAATCTGGGTGCTGTTTGTTATGCGTGAGACCAAGGGGATTTCTCTTGAGGAAATACAAAAACAGATGGAAATTGAATAAGAGTTCATTTATTCGATTTAGCGCAAAAAAAATCAACTTGTCTATATAAGTTAAATAATTTGTTATATATTTGAATATTGATAACCAATTAATTTTTAACTAAAAACACTAAATTATGAAAACAAAATTACTCGTATTTGTAATGTTAACTTCGGTATTTAGCCTTTTTGGGCAAGCCAATCTGCTGGATACAATGAATGCAGATTTTGAGAAAGGTAGTACTGAATTGTGGCGTGCTGTGGAAGTAAGAGATGGTGCTGCTTACTTTTTTAATGATACCAACCAGGAATCTGGTGCTTTAAGTAGTGTAGTGATGTCCGATGACTCTAATGGCGGAGACTACGCGGCAGCATTTACATGGGCAGCTGATCCTTTGATGGCTGATTTAGTATTTGACTACTGGGATACACCAATGCCCTGCCTTGCAGAGACCGATTATATATTTAAGGCCTTCGGAATGGCTACTGCGGGTGCTGGTATCCTGCGTATGAATATGACATTCTTTGATGGTGACAGCGGCCTGGTGAATGGTGTTATTGTTGGTGATTATGCTGACCAAACATGGGTTTTGGGTGGTTTTTATGAAGAGCATGTATGGACGCAACCATCACCCGTGGGTGCAAAATCAGTTATCATAGGCTTTCGGGTTCTTCATGAAGACGGATCAAGGTGGCCAGCTGAGAATGTGACAACCCTGATTGATGATGTAAGGTTATTTGAAGGAGTGGATGCAACAGGAGTGGATGACAGATCTGCTGACCTTGGAATTGGTATCTATCCAAATCCTGCAAGTGACAGATTACACATTAAATCGGAAATTGTTATAAGAAGCCTGAGTATATATAACATTTCCGGACAGTTGATGAAAGAAGTATCGGTTAATTTTGACAATATTAATATTGAAGGATTAGCAACTGGTATGTATTTCATTAGCATGGAAACCGATTTGGGTAACAATACTCAGAAATTGATTGTAAAATAATTATGAGTTTCATGATGAGACCGTCCAAGTTCATCTTGGACGGTCTCTGTTTTTATCCACCAAGCCAGTGGCTCCCCTGTCGAATCAATTAAATGAAAAAGCTTTTACTCTTTGGTGCTGGTAAGATCGGCAGATCATTCATAAGTCCGTTATTTGGTCGAGAGGGATACGAAATCGTATTTGCAGATATTGACCGGAAGCTGGTAGACTTATTGAACAAAACTTCTTCATATAAGGTAATTATCCGGGACAGCAATCATCCTGAGAAAGAGGAAATTTGCACGGTTGAAAATATATCTGCGGTGCACCTGTCAGATAATAATTCCATTAAGAAGCACATCATTGAATCAGATCTGATTGCCACTTCAGTTGGGAAACGGGGCCTCTTAAGTCTGCCGGAATTAATGGCTGAAGGATTCAGAGAACGATACCAGGTTCGAAAAGAGAATGCGGTTGATATAATCCTGGCTGAAAATGTTAGAAGTGCAGCAGCCCTGTTCAGGGAGGAAATAAAATCCTATTTACCTGGTGTTCCGGTGGATGACTATATTGGTCTGGTTGAAACAAGTATTGGCAAGATGGTACCCAATATGACGGAAAAACAACAACTGGCAGACCCGCTTACAGTTGTTGCAGAACCATATAATCACCTTATTGTTGATAAACAAGGATTCAGAAATAGAATCCCCGATGTGGAAGGTCTGGATCCGAAAATGAATATGAAAGCATGGGTAGACCGAAAAATATTTATTCATAACATGGGTCACGCTACCCTTGCCTATCAGGCAAATTATTTCGACCCAAATATCGTTTATACCTGGGAGGCTTTGGAGATTAAACAATTAAAAGAGCTTACACGAAATACAATGCTGCAATCTGCGAAAATCTTAGTGGCTAAATACCCTGATATATTCATTCTAAACCAGTTAATTAAGCATACAGACGATCTTCTGGAAAGATTTTCAAATAAGGCCCTGGGTGATACCATTTTTCGGGTTGGATGCGACCTGTCGCGGAAATTAAATTCCGATGACAGACTAATGATCCCTGTTATAGCTGGTATTAGAAGAGGAAAAGAGTATTCGCTGATATTGGAAGCATGGGTAAAAGGATGCTTCTTCAACGCTGCAGATGAGCAAGGGAAAATTCATCCGGAAGACAGAGAATTCAAGAATAAATATCAAGAAAATCCCTTAGACATCTTAAATACTCATTGTAATTTCGAGCCGGAAATACATGCTGAAATTGAGGAGAGCGTACTAAAAACATTAGAGAAATTAAATAAATAGTCTAGATAGTTTAGATTATTAAGATTGTTAAGTATATTTAAAAGCTATAACCTGTTTTTAATAAATATGGGAAGTTTTCAATGACAATCAAAGAAGCACCACTTTACAGAAAATTATATGAATTGCTAAGGAATCTTATAGACGATGGCACATATAAGATCGGAGACCTTCTACCTTCAGAGAATGAACTTTGCGCAACCCATAACCTTACCCGCCCTACCGTTAGAAACGCAC
>JAOZLK010000121.1:8602-9753 GCA_029934875.1 Bacteroidales bacterium
GCTGGTGTATGAAGGGTTTATCATCAGGCAGCAGGGCAAAGGGAGCATCGTAAAAGGGAAACCAAAGGGCATTGGAATTCTATCTTTAATTGGCACTACTTCTGCCATCGGTAAAGACCACCTTATTACTAATATCATCGAAAAACCTCATGTCAGGGCATGGGACTCCGCGTTCAGTTTTGAACTCTCAGAAAATGAGAAGAATGTGGGTTGCATTTACATGGAGCGATTAAGGTTTATTAATAAGTCTCCTGTATTCTTTGAGATCACGATGATCCCAAATCTGAACCTTCCACGCTTCACATCCCGAACCTTAGAAAACAAGTCCATGTTTGAAATTCTCAGGAAACATTACCAGATTCATGTGAAGGGAGGTGAACAAAAAATTAATGCCCTCACAGCAAGTCCGATCATTCAAAAGCATTTTGGAGTTACTGAGACTCATCCTATTCTGCAGCTTGACCGGAAAATGGAAACCAACCGTGTTGGTTTCTTTTTTTACAGCCAGGTATATTGTAATACAGAGGAATATAGTCTGATCGGCAGATTCTAAAAATTATTACTTAGCTCACTTTCCTAATTCAAGGTCCGGCTGAGCACCTCACGCTGGGTTTCAGGAGGTAAATTCACAAAACGTTCACTGAAGCCACCTACCCTTACAATCAGATTTTGATAGTTTTCAGGATGGCGCATGGCATCTTCCAGCTCACCCCTGCTGGTTACTGTGAGCATGGCCTGTGCCCCCCCGTTTTCAAAGTAGGTTTCCAGGAGGATTTCAAACATGTTGCGATGCCCGGTCATCACTTCTTTTGAAAACTTCATATTCTGAACTGCTCCGGCATGAATAGCTGTATCTGGCTTCGCCATAGAATTGAGAAAGGAAGTCACACCACATTTGTCTGCTCCACCGGATGGATTATTTCCCGGGTTCAGGTGAGTAAATGCCTTCCGTCCATCGGGGGAAGCACCGGTAAATCCTCCCATAATAGTATTCGCATCATTGTTGATAATCACAACCAGATAGGAATCCAGTCCCGTTTCTGCTGCCTGCTTCCTTGTAAAATTGCAAATATGCTTGTGCACCTCCTGGAGCATCTGATCTGCCAGATCATCATCGTTACCGTACTTGGGGCACTCAAGAAGCATCTTCC
>JAOZLK010000656.1 GCA_029934875.1 Bacteroidales bacterium
TCATTTATTATAGTCTTACCCGTCACATCTTCCTCAATTGTTGTCATCCCAACAAAACTGAAAACCAGAACAGCCTCATCAGAAATATCCAGTTGGTAAGTCCCATTAGCGTCGGAGGTGGTGCCCTGGGAAGTGCCCTTTATAAGTATTGTGACACCGGGAACCGGATTCCCGTTCAAATCAGATACTGTACCGGTAATGGTTCTCCCATCCTGTTGTTGTGCAACATTTGCAAATGCATTGTTACTGAAGCAAAAAAAGATGCTCAGAATGCAGAGGAACATCAAATAGTAAATACGTCTTCTCATTGAATAGCGCTTAGGTTCAGCCACCCGGGGTAGCTTGTTGATGTAAAAGTATTTTATAGGCATACTATATTCAAAAAGTATTGGAAAAATATAGAAAAAATTAGGTGAGAAAATATATTAATCGCCAGACTAACAGCGATATACCTTATATCTTAAGAATAAAAAATATAGTTGATTTTCACTTGAATGGCACTTTTAGAATCGTTTAATCTTCATCACCTCCTGTTCAAATTCATCTTTTGGAACCCGGGCCATGTTTCTGACCCTTGTTTTATAAGAGTAGACGGTATTCACCGAATAATCCAGAATTTCGGCAATTTTTTCATTGCTGGTAATCCCCAGCCTGGTGAGTGCGTAGATTCTAAGTTCAGTATTCAGAAGTTGTCCTTCTTTGAGTTTGAACTGCTCTTCATCCTTTAGAAGCGCGTTCAATTTCTCAACAAAGTCGGGGAAGATTTGTAAGAACACCTGGTCAAATTTATTATACAGGAATAATTTTTCCTTGTGAATGTTTATAGCATCCAGTTCAAGTGCCACTTCGTCGTATTGCTTTCGCGAGAATTTCCTGTATATGGAATTTTTAAATTTTTCGAGTTTCTCAATCATCTGGGAGCTGACCGAGAAATAGTATCCAACATATTCCTCCTTTATTTTATTGGCCAGGAGCAATTCTTCATTTATGGACTCGAGCTTTCTGTTTGTGGTTTCAAGTATATTCTTTACCCTGTTCAATTTTCTTATTTGCCTGAAAATGACAATGAAGGATACCACGATAATGAGTGACAAAAATGAAACGATCATCAGGTAGTTCCACAATTTTTGCTTCTGGTCCTCTATGGTTACGATGTGCTCAGATTTTATAACAGGCAGGTATTGTGAAATTTGCCACAGCCTGAAGTTGGAGCCATAGAAACGAGTTTCATCCAGTGCCACATTGATGTATCTGCTTGCCCTCATGACATCATCATGCTCAAACAGAAATCCGGCCACAAAAAACAGGGCGACAGCCTCTTTTTTCGCAGCCATAAAATCGGCCACAGATGCTTCAACCATATATTTAAGTTCATTTTTTTCATCTCCCAGCAAACCATAAGCAAATGAAAGAAACATCATCTGAATTGCTAATTCATCATTGTTAAGATCATAAGTGTTTATGATCTGGTTCAGGGTGTCAATGGCTGCACCATAATTGTCCAGTTTAATATTCTTGTGGGCATTCATGGAGTGATATTCCCACGATTCAGGCGGATAATAATTTAAAGCGGAATCAAAATAGACCATCCCTTTCGCCCGGTACATGGTGGAATAGTACTGACTCTGAGAAAAGCTTTCCATATCAAAATACCCCCTGCTCAAAATCGAATAAAACCTGGCTATTGTCACCTCTTTTACATTAGATAGATCGATCGACCACAAGGTATCCATGGCCTCGCTGAATATTCCTGCTGAGATAAGGATGTTAGCGAATTCAGTTTTCGCAGCTACGTTTCTGTCTTTGTCTTTTGTTTGATAAGCTGTCTCGAGCAATTTATGTGAGTAGTGAAAAGCCGAATCGAATTTAAATGTCTGGTATTCCCTGCTTATCTTGTCGTAGTAATCGTACAGGTCCATAACACCTTTTTCATCGCGGCTGATGAGAAAATCCTTTTTTAATCCATCAATTTTAGCTTGCTTGAGTTCCACAAAGTAGTTTCTGTTTTCAATTACCTCCTCGAGTCTTGTCAGCACACTGTCGTTATATGTGATGGCCCATGAGGTCATTTGAATAAACAGGAATAAAAGCAACAGACTGATCTTCATTGTATAATCATTCAAAAGGTAAAATATCTTCGATGCAGCGATGTAAATGTAAATTAATATGGGCCAATTTAATTATTCCCCTTCGTTAGACAACGATTCTTTGCAGTTTAGTTAGATTTGTCGTCACAAATTCTGAATGCTTTGAGAAAGTACCTACTGTTTATAATCATCTGCTGTTTACCTGGAAGCTTTGCAAGTCTTGCTTCCGGGCAAGACAATCCTTACAAAGCTCCATTATATTGGAGTGTTTATGAGTATTGCTATTCGGTCGATGGCGCCATACCTGAAAGTGAATGGTTGGCAAATATTGATTGGGTAGACCAAAATTTGAAATCTTCCGGCTATAACATGATTTGCATTGATGGCTGGGGAGATGACAATCAGTACAATGAATTTGCTTACAGGATGAAGCATGCAGATGAGTGGATACATGATTATGCCTGGTGGTCCGAAGAACTTCAAAGCAGGGGCATGACCCTGGGAATATATTATAATCCCCTTTGGATAAACAGATCTGCAGCAGCATCAGGAATACTTATAAAAGGAACGGATATTCCACTATCAAGTCTGATTGATGAAACGGAAGATGCGCTTTGGTTTACCTGGGTCCAGGTCGACCGGCCGGGAGCAGAAGAGTATGTTAAAGGGTACATTCAGTTCTATGCCGACATGGGAGTTAAATATTTGCGGGTGGATTTTTTATCCTGGTTTGAAAGCGGAATCGATAAGGGAAACAGGGTGGGACCGGAGCGCCCTCACGAATATTACGAAACAGCCCTGCGTTGGATGAGGGAAGCTTGTGATGCCAATGGAATGTTCCTGAGCCTGGTGATGCCTGATCTCAATGATGAAGCGGCAACTGAAGTGCAATAT
>JAOZLK010000657.1 GCA_029934875.1 Bacteroidales bacterium
GAAATCAGGGGCAGCGAATACGGACAAATACAGCAACTGGAGTTGAAATAGCAGGTCGATCAGGCCTCCTTTCCCACATTGTAGATCACGGGCATTTGCCCTTTCCAGCTGTCCCAGCTTTGATCATTTGTGATCAGCTCAGCCATGAAATGGGCCACGTTGATCCGGCTGGTTTTGCCTGCATTGAATATTGCACTCCGAACAGGGGACGGATGCACTTCATACTCCCCGACTATTTTCTCATCAATGAGATCATCCGGCCGGACGGCCACCCATTCAATGGCCTTTTGCTGCTGTCCGATCTGAATTCGCAAATAATCTGCAGCTTTCTCGTTATCCACCTGTGGAGGCAGTAGGAGGCGAATGAGTCCAAACACAAATCTTTGCCCATAGGAGATGGGCTCCTTCAAATCACGATTGCGATTGCCAGTCGTATTCATTAACACAAATCGGCAAGTCTTTTCTGACTTATTGCTCCTTACGGCATCACAAAGACGCCTGGTGGCATCTGTCACCAGCCGTCTGGGCTGACCGTAAATTCCTTTCAGGCTCAGGTTGTGCCCCAGGCAGGATACCACTGCATCGCAGCCATCGACATGCTGAGCCATTTCAGAATCACTCAGATCCAAAATGCTGGCCCCAATAAGGGATAGCTGAGGGTGATCCTGTTGGAATTCATAGAATTTTTCTGGAGAGCGTACTATGGCACGTACATTCACTCCACGATTGAGAAGCTGTTCTACCACCAGCCTTCCAGTGGCTCCGCTCGCACCTGCTACAAGAACTGTCATTTGCTCAATATTAGATTTTTGAACCTGCCTGAAGAGCCGTTACCGGTCCACAAACCGATATTATTGGAGGCGGGAGTGGCCAGCCTTTCGACCGATAAAACCGGATTGCTTATGTCATTTACAAAGACAGAGACGCTCTTCTCCGACACCACAATTCGCGCCTTGAACCAGTCATCCGGATCCGGGGGTACTGGAATTTCATTTTCGAATTCCCCGGTTCGCTCCTCCCTTAATGAATACCAGGTATCTTCCGGATGATGGATGTACTGGACCATATGCTCCTTCCTTACCTGCTCTGTTGCAAGGAAGTTAAATGGGCGGAAATATATGGCCTCATAGTTCTCTTCATCTTCAATATTGAAGGCGACACCAATAAAACTTTTTCCAGGATTATTCTCGCCCAGGAGTTCCAATTCGATGGTTCCGGTTTCAAATGTTGTCCCGGTGAGAATGCACAGACCACTGCCTTCAGCAGCATTCATTTCAACCGCCTCTGAATCATCGCACTGGCTTAGTATACGGTTCACAGCCTCAAGCTGTCCGCCCTGCAGTTTATCGGCCAGGTCTATCTGCTCCTGTCCAAAAGAGACAAGGCTGGCCATAAACAAAAATGCGGCCACGAAAAGGAAAGTTTGTTTTCTCATTGCCCTATTGATTTAATAGAATTTCATTTGCTGTTTTCTCAAGGAAGAAAAGTTCGGCCGTGTAGAGCCAATCAAAAGATAGGGTTTGGTTGGCCAGGTGATGGTGGTGGTCCTGGTCAAGCATGTATCTATCAGGTTTATTAAGAATACGTGTTTCTCCATATACGCTTTCCATCTCTTCCCGAAGACTGGCCAGTTTCCCGGGAAGGGCGGCTATTTCAAGGAGGGACTTTTCTTCTTCCGCTTCATTGGAAGCTGTATCGTAAGCATCCAGTGCAAGCAGTGCGTGTGCAGAGAAACGTATCAGTTCATTTACCTGGGTATAAACATCGAGCCTGTACTGGTTGCGATTGGCCAGCTGTTTCATTTCAGACAGTGTTTCAGCCACTGCCTCACTATCCTCGAGTATCTTCCTTGCAACCTCGATCTCTCCTTCGTTCATTTTGCTCCACTCACCCTTTTGATCTGCTAAGGGAAGGTCAATGATCCCCTCTTTCAGGGGCTCATTCATACTCTTAAGTGCATTGCGGCTGCTTCCTTTCAAAAGGGCCCTGTTCCACCAGGCGGTCATTCGCTCCAGGCGGTCCACAAATCCGTACTCCTCCCCTGCCAGGGTATGGGCATATTCCCTCTGGCGGAAGGCGGCTTTAATTTCTTCCTTTGTACGCTGGTCTCCACTCCAGCTGTACTCGGCAAAAGCCAGGATGCCGCGCATATAGAGCTCAAAGTGGGGTGAATCATCATCCCACAGAGTCAGCAGGAGTCCATCAATACCCTTCTCAATGGAACTTAGAGCAAAGGACCTGATGTTTTCCATATTACTTTCATTCTGGGGCATTAACACCCAGCGTGTTTGTCCGGCCGTTGCTCCCATTACCTGCATTCCATTTTCTGAAAACCATTCCATGGCCTTGATGTTTCCTTCAGCCTGTGGGTGACTATAGTTCCATCGCATGTAAATACAGTTTTTGGGGAAAAGATCCAGGTACTCCACCAGCTTATGTTCATTGGCCACCCAGATGCTGTCCACCTCTGCCCGGGAGAACCTGGTATCGAACATGGGCCTGTAAAGACCTGCATATTTGAGCGGCATATCATCCCAGAAAATTGGGATGCGACCATGGTCCTCCGCAAAACTGCATACTTTGTTCAACCATGTCAATTGCAGTTCAAGCTCAGTTTTTCCGCTGCCCCTGCCAGTGGTATGCACCTCATCGCCGCCCACATGAAGGTAGCGGCCATGAGGCATGGCCTCAAAAGCATCCAGGTAGAGGTCAAACTGCAGCTCATATGTCTCCGGATCCAGGGGATTAAAGGCCCAGTCACTGTCCGGATCATCGCGTAAACCGGCATACTGCTCATGCTTCAGGATGAAGGAGGCATGACCCAGACCCTGAACCAGGGGACTGATCTCGATGTTCCTTTCAAGGGCGTAATCACTTAAATTTTTCCACTCCTCAATGCTCAGGGCATCCTCCGATCCCACCAGGGGCTGACGCTCATAAGCCAGCTTATCTTCCACCTCAAGTATAATGGCATTTACCT
>JAOZLK010000658.1 GCA_029934875.1 Bacteroidales bacterium
TTGCATGACCGGGGATTACCGAAAGTAATAGCTCAGAGCGATTTTAACACCTACATGGATTTGAGGGAAAAACGCTATATCCATTCCTTTCAATCAAAACTCTTCGTTCACCTCAGGGGTGGACAGGTGATTGTAAACAGGGTTGAAAGTGCACTCACAACTGGTGTTGGCCTGGCAGACATCAGGCCCATTACCTACGAAAACGGGGATCCATTGCTTGACCAGGGACGCTTGTGGTACACCATGTCGATTCGCGGACGTGCCCTGCCACATCATATCCAGGGTGTATTGAGTATGGACCCAAGTGTATTTGATATCAGGCTGGAGGGGGTTATTTTATTTGACCGCAGCGACGGCCTTCTCAGGAACGAGATCTCATCGCATGTTTTTTATGACCGAAAGGACAAAATATGGCGTGGCTTAACTACGGGATTCAGCGCCTTTGCGAATATCGACAAAGAGAAAAAACAACTGTTGGCCATTGAGAGTAAAACAGATCCACGCTTTGGCTTCTCAATCATGAAAGCTGAGCCCTTTGGAATGGTAGGTGATATTGAGGATTCACATATATTGTATGACCCGGCTGTAGATAAATGGCGGATGCTTACCTGTGAATATCTTGATGGTTATCAGGCAATTATGTTGGAATCGGACCACTGGAACAAGGATTATAAAAAAATTGCCGGCCCAGTAGAACACAATTCCACCGGGACATCCATTTCGAAAATAGGAGATAAACTCTATTGTTTTTCAGGAAGCAGGGAAAGAGAAATCTTTATCTACAGCTATCCTGATCTAAAGGAAGCCGGAACCCTGAAGATGGATTTACCCCCCTGGAATGAAACATCAGGAACAAGGGTATGGCCAAATGTGGTTCAATTGCCCGATGGCTACCCTTTCAAGTATGTATCCCTGATGATGGATCGTTTCAATTATCCGGGCATGAAGGGACCAAACTGGACCTATGGAGCCCTTTACCTGTATTATGGATTTTGATCCAAATGAAGTCTTTACTCAACCACTTCCGGATCCAAATTAAAGTACTTATTTACAGCGTATTCGCACTGACTTATGAATATTCTTTTGAATTCAGTAATATTATTTTGCTCGTAAAAGAGTAGCATCGCTTTTTTATAATCAGAAGCTTTTACGCTTCGGTATGACAATGGACAATAGCTATTTTCCATAAGAATGGCATTGCTTATAATGCGAGCAATTACTAAACTATCATATGCCTTTTTTATCGTTGGAATTGTATAATCCTTTGCAAGCCCTGTGTATTTAATTTGTTGTCCTACATTAGCAGCAATACCTGAAAAGACAGTACCCAGACAATACACATCCGTTTTAGGCTTGTATTTTCCGAAATCCATGCGGTAAGTATCACATATCTCATCCTGAACCTCGGCTACCTGAATAATAGAATTAGTTTTTATATATTCTTCTATGCATTCCGGCATTCCTCCAAGCAACCAAAAAAGACGAAGTTGCTTAATAAGGAAATTATGTGTGGATTCTGAAACTTCCATAATAGGACCATTACAAATATC
Organism: Bacteroidales bacterium; assembly: GCA_029934875.1. Taxonomy (GTDB): domain Bacteria; phylum Bacteroidota; class Bacteroidia; order Bacteroidales. The sequence goes on from JAOZLK010000658.1 coordinate 1,551, forward strand.
CGCCGCCTTTCGATAACCCAATGCCGATAAATATTCCGCAAAATTCATTGGGTGAATCTCCAAAGATTGAATCCTTCCTACGGGAAACGAAATTTCGCTTAATGCAAACTCCAGAAGCGAACCAGCAGCAATTACATGCAATTCCGGCATCTTTTCGTAAAAGTATCGAAGAGCCATAATTGCTCTTGGGCATATTTGAATTTCATCAAAGAACAGTAGTGTTTTTCCTGTCACTATATTAATCCCTGTTCTTAATTCCAATTCTGTAAATATATTTTGCGGATTCAAATCCCCTTCAAATAAAGAAACCAACTCGGTATTTTCTTCAAAATCAACTTTTAAAAAATGATCAAATCCTTCATTTGCCAGTTTTTCGACTAACCAGGTTTTACCGACTTGCCTAGCTCCTCTTAATAACAAAGGCTTTCGTCTTCTTCTTGTTTTCCAACTTATGATCTCAGAAAAAATATATCTATCCATACGATTTAGTTTTCCAACCCTTTTGGAATTATTAGGGTTCAAAGATGTGTGGGAGGAGATTTTATTGCATGAATTCAACGATGAATTGCCCTGTGTGCCTATTTCCGTGTGATACTGATGCTTACATCATCAACCAGCAGGCGGTTGAACCTGGCATAACCGTTTGAGAAAATATATTTAGGCACCGAGGGATAGAGGGATACTTTCATTTGTTCAGACTTGTCCAGCTTCAGGCTCAATCACTAAAAGAACCTTAATCCTCTCTTTTGTTCTTTCTGATTAGTTCGACTAATTTAATAAGATTGTAAACTTAGGAATCACTAAAGCCGACCGTAACGCGTGTCACGCTCTTTGCTGCAAGGGCAAATCCCGCGCCACGCTACGGCGGCTTCCATCGTTACATACCGTCAAGGTCGGTTCCAAAAAAATATGTAAGCTTCCTCAAAATCAACTACCTTTGTAAAAAGATTGAACATGAAGCAGAGGATATATAGACACTTCAGTAGTTGGCGGATTCTACGTGTATATATTGCCGAAAAAGTCGTGGGCAAAACTAGCCTTGACGATTGTTTGCACATTGCTCTTGCAACCATTCATAAGGCGGACTACCTTGTGAGTTGGAATTTCAAGCACATCGTAAACGTAGAGCGTATCCGTGGGTATAATTCTGTTAATATCAAATTAGGATACTCAATAATCGATATAAGATCACCAAGAGAATTCATTAAATATGAAGACTAAGGATTATATAGAGGGCTTTCGAGCAGTCAGATTTATGCGTGCTGAGAGGGCGAAGATTTCAGAGGAGATAGCTGATAAATCAACTTCTGAAATTTTGAGTTACTTCCGCGAGAATAGGCCGAAGAAACGAATTATTCCTAGTGCCTAAGGCTGTGCAAATTTCAGACTTCCTACTCTACTCGTCCACGCACTGATGTTTAGACAGGG
>JAOZLK010000659.1:0-1070 GCA_029934875.1 Bacteroidales bacterium
TGGCCACAAGTGTATAGTGGGTGGATGAAGCATTCTGGATGGTCAGTGAGCTCTGCAAATCATAGGACGAAGGGTAGAATGCGGTGTCGTTGAACCCGGCCAGCATAAAGAGTGAGAATACCACCAGGATTGTACCCGGACCTGCAAACCAGATGCCATTGCCACTGTCACTTAAGAGTCCACTGGCAATCCCGCCCAGTATGGCCAGTACGCCCATAATAAACATCACCAGGACCCACGGCATGGCCATCAGATTATGGAAATACTTAAAGGGTTCCATAAAGACCTCTCCAGTATCGGGATTAACTGCAAAGCCCTTACGCAGCATAAGCCATACAGCAAACAAGAGGAAGCTTGCCACAAAAGGAAGGGCAGAGCGAATCAATTCCTTTTTGCTCCTGGCAATAATGTTATCATTGTCGATGGTCTTCATAAAATAAAGCAAGCCCAGCACCCTGGCCAGGAAAAAAACGGCGAGCCCAAGGGAGAGGTTGAAAGGATTCAGTGCAGCTTCCAATCCATGTGCACCATTTGCCCAGCTTACGTTGTTCATCTCGTTCAGGGAGAATTGCGATCCTGAAAAGAAGGTGGCTACGGCCACTCCCACCAGGAAAGTTCCAAGCAGGCCATTGATAAAGAGGAAGTTTTCATAGACTCTCTTACCCAGGAAATTGCTGGCTTTTGTACGGAATTCATAGGAGACCGCCTGGATTACAAAGGCAAAGAGAATAAGCATCCAGACCCAGTAGGCTCCCCCGAAACTGGTGGCATAAAAGAGGGGGAAGGAGGCAAAAAATGCCCCTCCGAAGGTCACCAGGGTAGTAAAGGTAAATTCCCATTTACGCCCCAGGGCATTGACAAGGATGGTGCGTTCCGATTCGGATTTTCCAATGCGAAACAGAAAGGTTTGTCCTCCCTGCACAAAAAACAGGAAGACCAGAATGGAGCCCAGAAGAGAAACAATAATATACCAGTATTGCTGTAATACTAAAAGTGAGAGTTTTCCAAACATATGCTATTCTCCTTCAGGTCCTTTTTTGATTTGTGAAAGCATGATTCTAATCTCTGCA
>JAOZLK010000659.1:1080-2974 GCA_029934875.1 Bacteroidales bacterium
AAGATCCAGAAAGTAATCTGGACCGCAGCTGGCTTCAGGCGCGTAACAGCTGTTATGTTGGGCATCAGCTCATATACCACCCAGGGCTGACGTCCCATTTCGGCCAAAACCCAGCCAGCCTGACTGGCAATCCATGGCATTGGCAATGTGATCATGGCTACCCACAGGAGCCACTTATGATTGCCCCAGCGGTTTTTCAGGCTCAACCAGAGCACCAGCATGGTGAAAATCAGGAAGTGTCCCCCCAGGATGACCATCACATGGAAGGAATAGAAATTCACCTTCACATTAGGAATCAATTCCCTTAGCTCACGCCCCTTGTAGTAACCAAATCCAAAGTGCTGATAATACTGATCAATCCAGATGGGATCGCTAAATTTTTCCCGCAGGGCTTCATAGCTAACTTGATCGCCCCGCTCCTTGGCCTTTTTTAATTCTTTCAAGGTCTGAATGGCCACTGCTCCCCGTTCGATCCGTTCCTCGTACGACATATAGTTATGCTCCTCGTTCCCGTAAACCAGGTCGCTGATGCCGGGAATGAATCCACTGGGTGTCAGAAATACCATGTAAGAGAGCGCATTAGGAATCTCAATCTTGAATATAAATTCCTCCCGCGGATGGGGAAACCTGGTGGTATCGGTGCGCATGGCCCCTATGGCCACCAGGGGCGCATGGGTTTGACCCTCATAGAGAGCCTCCATGGCGGCAAATTTCATGGGCTGCTCCCGGGCTACAATCCGGGCCGAGGTATCGCCGGTAGCAATGGTGCCAATGGCTGCCATTACACCGAACACCGAGGCAATAACGGTGCTTCTTTTAGCGAACAGCACCTCCTTCTTCCTCAAAAGGAAGTAAGCAGAGACCCCGATTACAAAAATCGAAGCCAGTAAAAAGCTGGAGCCAATGGTATGCAGAAACTTGTTCACCGCAACTTCTGAAAAAATCACATCCCAGAAATTGATCATTTCGTTACGAGCCATATCAGGATTAAAGACGGTTCCCACGGGATGCTGCATCCAGGCATTGGCCACCAGGATCCAGACCGCTGAAAGACTGGCTCCAAATGCAGTAAGCCAGGAAGCTGTCAGATGGAAGCGCTTGCTCACCTTGTTCCACCCAAAGAACATAACAGCAATAAAGGTGGACTCCAGGAAAAATGCCAGGATTCCCTCGATGGCCAGAGGTGCTCCAAAGATATCCCCCACAAACCAGGAGTAGTTGGACCAGTTGGTCCCGAACTCAAACTCAAGGATGATCCCGGTAGCCACGCCAATGGCAAAATTAATCCCAAACAGCTTCATCCAGAATTTCGTAATCCGCTTCCATTCCTCATCGCCCGTACGCACATAGATGGTGTGCATAAAGGCAACGATAAATGAGAGCCCCAGTGTAAGGGGTACAAAAATCCAGTGAAACATGGCTGTTAATGCAAATTGGCCACGCGACCAGTCAACCAGTGACATATCAATTGAATCGAGCATGTATTTACGGATTAGTCATTTGTTCCAGTACATAAGAGGCCCGCTCCTCGTCACTGTCGAAATCACGTTTCAACAGATCGGGGAAAAAGAAAAGCCTGAGGATGGCGAACATGATAAAGAGCTTCAGCAGAATAATTCCCCAAAGCCTGCGACCCCAGGTCATATTTCTGAAGCCATTAAAATAAAATCTAAATATTTTTTTGAGCATTGAATACAGTATCTTCAATAATTAAATTCTTTGTAATCTAAGCAAGATCAAATGTACTATTTTTACTTATTACAAATAACGAAAAAATTATCACCTCTTTGATGGGATTTCCATTAAAAACGATGCATATTTGTTATACCACCCTCTGACCTGAAAAAGAAGACATTGCCCTAACAACTAAATCGAAAGGATGAAACGTACCCTC
>JAOZLK010000122.1:0-6359 GCA_029934875.1 Bacteroidales bacterium
ACAAGCAACATTTGTCCATAGCGGAGATAAATAACCGGATCCTGGTAATCTTCTCGAATCGCCTTTGTGTACCACAGGATAGCAGACCTGGCATCACCAATAATTCTATAGCACTCTCCTACCTTAAAGAAGATTGCAGTTTTCTGCTCCCGATCCACTTTACTATAAGCATCTTTATAAAGGTCAATTGCGTTATAGTACTCACCTGCATCAAATGCAGCCTGGGCCCTCGCATCCTTCGCCTTTTTCTGTGCCTCAAGAGGAACAGCAAGTATAAAAATGGCCATAAGGGCCGGGAAAATCGATTTCATGAGTTTATGCATAGTCATGCCCGTTTTACAATCTGATAAAATTACCTTTTTTTTCGATGAATATAAAACGAAAGAATCTATCCATATATTGGTGTGCAAGGAGATATTTCTATTTGAGTGTTATTTGATATTCAAACTGGCATTTGTTGCGAAGCAATTAAGCACTTTGAATATTAAATAATACGAAAAAAGGCCCCTGCTCGCACAGAAGACCTTGACTTATGGCTTGATAGGCAGGGTTAACTTGAGAATAAAAGCTCCCTGTACTTGGGTAGGGGCCAGATCTCATCATCCACGATCAGCTCCAGTTTATCAATATGAATACGAATGGTGTCAAGGAATGGAGCAATTACCTTGGAGTACTGCCTGGCTTTCTCCTTTCCGTCATCCAATTTGTTGGCCACTTTTCGCGCTTCAACCATCTCATTCACTCCCTGCTTTATGGCAGTAACATGATCTGAGATTTCCCTGATCAGTTCAATCCGGTTTCCAGCAAGTGTCTTAAACTCTTCTCCGTAGATCTCTTTGAGTCCAAGAACGTTCTCCATCAACCTGTTCTGGTACTTCACAGCTGTGGGTACAATGTGGTTGAGAGAAAGATCTCCCAATACCCTGGCTTCAATCTGGATCTTCATCATATATTCTTCGAACAGAACCTCTACGCGACCTTCAAGCTCAGCCTCAGTGAAAATCCCAAGATCAAAGAAGAGTTTCTTGGACTTATCGGACAGGTAAGCGCCAAGTGCTTCAGGAACATCCGTAACATTGGTCAGACCTCGCTTCTCAGCCTCCTTAACCCAGTCTTCGCTGTAGTTATCACCCTCAAAACGAATTGCTTTGGAGGCAATAATATATTCCCTGAGAACCTGGAATATTGCCTCATCCTTTTTTACTCCACTCTCAATCAGGGCATCAACATCTTTCTTAAACTCGATGAGCTGACCGGCAACTGCTGCATTAAGCACAGTCATTGGCATGGCGGGATTGGTGCTTCCACCAACTGCCCTGAATTCGAAACGGTTTCCCGTAAATGCAAAGGGTGAAGTCCGGTTCCTGTCAGTATTATCCAAGAGGATTTCAGGAATTTTTCCAATATCCAGCTTCAATGCAGTCTTCTCATCCGGGGTCATCTTCTTGTTGGTAACCTGCTCCTCCAATTGGTCAAGCATGGCAGAAACTTCCGTTCCAAGGAAACATGAAAGAATGGCAGGAGGTGCCTCGTTGGCTCCAAGACGATGTGCATTGGTAGCGGTTGAGATACTGGCCCTAAGAAGGTCCTGATGATCATAAACAGCTTTCACAGTATTCACCACATGGGTAATGAACTGAAGATTCGATTTTGGATTCTTCCCTGGTTTATGCAGAATAACGCCTGTATCAGTTGATAGTGACCAGTTGTTGTGTTTACCCGTTCCATTGATTCCCTTAAACGGTTTTTCGTGGAAAAGCACCCTGAATCCATGGTGCCTTGACACCTTCTTCATCAGGTCCATAAGTAATGCATTGTGATCAACTGCCAGGTTACACTCCTCAAATACCGGGGCAAGTTCATACTGGTTGGGAGCTACTTCATTGTGACGGGTCATCACAGGAATCCCCAGCTTATAAGCTTCCGATTCCAGGTCATGCATGAATGCAGTTACCCTTTCAGGTATGGAACCAAAATAGTGGTCATCCAACTGCTGGTCCTTGGCTGAAGCATGTCCCATAAGTGTACGACCGGTAAGAGCCAGATCGGGTCGAGCATAATACAAAGCCTCATCGATGAGGAAATACTCCTGTTCCCAACCCAGGTTGGCATTAACCTTTGTAACATTTTTATCGAACATCTGGCAGACATCTGTGGCAGCCTTGTCAATCACATTCAATACCTTTAACAATGGAGTCTTGTGATCCAGGGCCTCTCCGGTATAGGATATAAATACGGTAGGTATACAAAATGTGTTATCGATAATAAAAGCTGGAGAAGTGGGATCCCATGCTGTATAGCCTCGAGCTTCAAAGGTATTCCTGATTCCGCCACTGGGGAAGGAAGATGCATCCGGCTCCTGCTGGGCAAGAGCATCGCCCGCAAAAATCTCAACAACACCTCCGTTCGGGGTGGTTTCTATAAAAGCATCATGCTTCTCAGCAGTTCCGCCGGTCAAAGGCTGAAACCAGTGCGTGTAGTGGGTAGCTCCCCTCTCAATAGCCCAGGATTTCATACCTGTAGCTACAGAATCAGCTTTCTTCCTGTCAATGGGTGTTCCTTTATCCATTGCATCCATCACATGATTAAATGCATCTTTTGATAGGTATTTTTGCATTTTCACCTTGTCGAACACATTAATAGCATAGTAATCCGATGTTTTATCGGATGGTGGAGTAACATGATTGGGAACTCTGTTGAATACCTTCTCCAATGCTTTAAACCTGATAACCGCCATAATTGTAAAATATTAAGTTAATATATGTTTTTTTAGGGTTTGCTGCCACAAATATATGATATTTTTACTTATACCCCCTGTTTTTACCATCAAAAGAAATATTTTTAATCCTTTTTTGGAATATCCCTATTTTTTCATGAAAAAAGCCACCTGAAAACTCAGGTGGCTTCATAAGAATTCTCTTAAAATTATCCTACTTCATCTCCTCTACGAAATATTTGTAGAAAAGAGGTATGGTTTCAATGCCCTTATAAAAATTGAATAATGGATAGTTTTCATTGGGCGAGTGGATCGCATCTGAATCGAGGCCAAATCCCAGGAGAATCGATTTTATCCCAAGCACCTCTTCAAAATCAGATACGATGGGAATGCTGCCCCCACTCCTCACAGGGATAGGGGACTTTCCGAAGCTTTCTTCAATGGCTTTGCTGGCCGCCCTGTAAGCCGGGAAGTCGGTTGGAGTCACATAGCCCTGTCCGCCATGAAGACTTTTCGCTCTTACTTTAGTTCCTTCGGGAGCCATCTTTTCAAAATGTTTGATAAAGAGCTCATCAATCTTTTCCGAATTCTGGTTTGGAACCAGGCGCATGGAGATCTTTGCATAGGCTTTTGAGGGAAGCACGGTCTTAGCCCCTTCACCTATGTACCCCGACCATATTCCATTTACATCCAGACTGGGCCGAATTCCAGTACGTTCCGATGTGGAGAATCCTTCCTCACCTACAACTTCATTAATATCAAGTGCACTTTTGTAGCTATTCAAATCAAAAGGGGCCTTAGCCATCTCGGCACGCTCCTCAGCAGATACCTCCATCACATCATCGTAGAATCCCGGAATAGTAATGTGATTGTTCTCATCGGTCAGCGAGGCAATCATTTTTGCAAGAAGGTTCGCAGGATTACCCACTGCTCCACCGTACAATCCCGAATGAAGATCACGGTTTGGTCCGGTCACCTCTACCTCCATAAAACTGAGCCCACGTAAGCCAACTGTAATGGATGGAATATCCTGGGCTATCATGGTAGTATCAGAAATCAGAATGATATCTGCCTTCAGAAGTTCCTTATTATCTTTGCAAAACTGTTTCAGACTGGGAGAACCTATCTCCTCTTCACCCTCGATCATGAACTTCACATTGCATGCAAGGGTTCCGGTCTTGTTCATCAACTCAAAGGCCTTTACATGCATAAAAAGTTGACCCTTATCATCATCTGCTCCCCGGGCATAAATCTTCCCATCCCTTACCTCTGGCTCAAAAGGTGGAGAATCCCATAAGTCCAGGGGTTCGGCTGGCTGCACATCGTAGTGACCATAAACAAGGACGGTAGGGAGCGATTCATCCACCAGTTTATGACCATAAACCACCGGCCATCCACTTGTATCCTTCACCTCGGCAAGATCGGCACCGGCCTCCAGGAGACTCTTCTTTATAGATTCGGCTGCATTGCGCATATCATCTATTGCATCAGCCTTGGCACTGATGGACGGAATCCTGATCAGTTCAAACAATTCCTCCAGGAAACGATCCTTGTTCGATTCAACGTAATTCTTTATTTCTTTCATATCATATATATATTAACATTTACTCACTTACCTACTTACCTACTTACCTACTTACCTACTTACCTACTTACCTATTTACTTACTTACCCATTTCCTTATATACCAATTCAAGCTCACTATAAAAATCAGATCCATATACACTTGTAAGAGCTTCTTTCAAAAACCGGAACACGGGCATTTGCTCTTTTTCCCCAAGAATTCGGGCCGGCTCACATATGCTCCAGCGATGATAATTGAGCGCCACCCCGGTCTTTAAGTGACTTACCCTGATGGGATAAAGATGACACGAGACTGGCTTTTGAAACTCAATGGAACCTGCTATGAATGCCTTTTCAATTGCGCACCAGGCAATTCCATCTTCAAAAATAACATATGCACACTCCTCCCTGTTCACAAGCGGGGTCACTTTATCACCATCCCCATCAACAACCCAGTTGCCTTGCTCACTTATTTCACGAAGCCCTTCCGCCCTCATATGGGGCTTAAGCAATTCAATATGCTGATCCAGGATGCTGACTTCCTCATCCTCAAGCGGAGCTCCGGAATCTCCAAAGACGCAACAATTCCCCTCACATTTCTGAAGGTGGCAAATGAAATGATGATCAAACAGATCCTTGCTCACAATCTTATCCCCAATCTGAATCATAGCAGTCATATTAAGACACAAAAGTGCAAAAAATGTTGGGAATTGCTTCCTGTTATACAACTGCTCATACCTTAAAATTATCTCCGTCGAATAAGGCTCTTGTCCCAGGTAATCAGGGTCACACCCACAAGGGTTAATATACCACCTGCTAATTGAAATCCAGTGGGAAACACACCCAGGAAAATCCAGGCCAGTATGAGAGCCCAGACTCCCTTGGAGCTGATGATCAGGGAAGTCTTTGTTGCCTCAATCAATTTCAGGGCCTGGTAAGCAAATATAATTACAATTAAAGTCTCCAAAAGGGATCCCAGGATCAGATCCCTCCATATGCTTAAGGATATGTCAAACATCCCTGCTCCTGCTTTATTAATAAAAAGAATGGTCATAAGCAGGGCCAGTAAGACAGACCGAATTAGTGACATATATCCAGGATTCAGGTAATCACGGTATTTACGTCCGGTAATGGTTGCCATTGCAAAAAGGAAAGAGGCCCCAATCACATAGAGCGCGCCGGGGTCAGTGAATCCTGAAAATCCACCATGGCGATAGTTAATAACAAATAAACCCAAAAGGGTTATTGCGATACCAGCTAGCTGAGTTGGCCGGAATCGCTCCCTGAGCAGGGTAAGACCTATAAGGGTTACGAACACAGGACCAATATTACCAATAAATGAGACCACTGCCGGATTCTCCATGGCCTTAATAGCCATATAGAAAAGACCTGTGGCTGCACCCTCAAACAGTGCAATTGCTAAGGCAACTGCAGTTTTTTTCCAAAAAGATCCGGACAGCTTTCGATACTCTCTTTGTGTCAGGAACCAGATGCCGTTCCAGACAACCCCCAGTGTAAACCAGACAGCGCCAAAGTGAACCATCGAGAGTTGATTCAGGACCGACTTGCTGAAAACGAAAGATGCAGCAAGGGCTACGGCAGCACCAAAGGCAAATATAATCCCGGTTGATGGATTCCCCTTCATTTCGTACTTTCACATCTTAGAAAGTCCAAAAGTAGTCAAATAGAACGAATCCCTTCTTTCATTGAGTAAGACCAGAAATCCAGATCCTGAGACCCTTCGATCGGATCCTGCGTACCAGTTGATTAAAGAGCTGGGATTCCAGGATATAGTCCCCTTTGTCATGGAGCAAATCAGAAAGAAAGCTTTCTTCCCTGTGCTTTACTTCACGGTAAACCTTGGCATGCTGGTCTTCATCCTTATTCTATCAGCAAAGGGCTTAGCTGATCAAAGCTTAGCATGGAAGAGACTACTTATCCAGGCTGGAACAGGGATCCTTGCCGGAAGCATCCTTGTAATCCCCTTTCATGAACTCTTGCATGGCCTGGCCTACAGGATTCTGGGTGCCAGGAAGATTATTTTTGGTGCTGATCTGTCACAGCTTATCTTCTATGTCAC
>JAOZLK010000122.1:6459-9720 GCA_029934875.1 Bacteroidales bacterium
GTGCCAGGAAGATTATTTTTGGTGCTGATCTGTCACAGCTTATCTTCTATGTCACAGCCAAGCCTTACCCGGTCTCAGGAATGCAGATTCATCTCTTGACCATGGCTCCTTTCATTATCATCAACTCGCTGACTGCTATAGTAACTGTGCTTTTCTTTCAGGATGGACTTCTGTTCTCGGCATTCTTTCTGCTGAGTCATAATATGATGTGTATCGGGGACTTCGCGATCTCAGGATACGTTGGCGGTACAGGGGGCCGGGTATATACTTTCGACGAACCGGATAGAAAAATGAGCTATTTCTATCGAAAGGTTTAAGCTCACGCTTACTGTATACTTTCCTTCGTGGAATTATTAAAAAGACCTATGGCTTTAAGCGCCTTTTTTTCACTGACACTGAAGGTTGGATCGATCTCATAAGCTCTCATATAGCTTTGATATGCAAGATCAAATTGCTTTGTGGCCATGTAAAAATCCCCTTTTGAATCATAGGGATTGGCAGTATTCGGCGACATTTCGATATAGGTATTGAAAGCTTTTTCAGCCTCATCAAACCTTCCCAGTTCGATCAAGGCATAGCCCAGATAATTGTATGCAGGTTCAAAATCGGGACAGGCTTTAATGGCACGTTCAATGGATTCCACTGCTGCTTCCGCATCTTTGAGATACTGAATTTGAAGAATGTATAGGATTTTGTTAATGTCGGGATCTGAAGGATAAAGATCAATTGCCATCTGAAGATGCTCCACAACTTTCTCATCCTGACCATCAACAAGGTACTTGAATGCCGTTTTAATCTGCTTCTCACCCTCATTCAGATCAGCTTCGACCATTAAGGCTTTCTCAATAGTTTTTTTGGGGCTTTTGCCAGGCATGAAATACATCCAGAAATAGGCCATAAAGAAGTCAGGGTCCTCTTTTACAGCCAACTCAAGATTGTGGTATGCCATCTTCACTTTGATCTGGTCAAAGGAGAGCATTCCGGCCTTATAAAACTCAAGTGCCAACTCAGAATCGGTTGTAACAGGCATTGTTCTAACAGATTCATCCTGGCTACACGAAGAGTGTATAAGAATGGAAAATACCAATACAGGGGCTAAAATTCTTAACCTCATTTTTAAAAGTTTTCCAATCTTACGTCCACTGCTAAAATAGGTAATTTCAGCACTAAAATCAAAAAAAGATAGACAAACAGTCGTATTTGAATCATAAAAGGGCTCTTCGGGTCAGCAAAAGATGATTTCAGGAGAAAAGGCCCCGAAGAGCCTCTAATCATTACCTGTCAAACCATATTATTGCATGTATTCTCCGATAATCTCCCCTACATCATCGGGGGCCACCCTTCCATAGGTCTTATCACCCACCTGTACTACCGGGGCAAGGCCGCAAGCCCCAACACATCGCAGGCAGCTGAGTGAGAACAATCCGTTCACATCAGTTTCACCAACTTCAATTTTCAGTTGTTTCTTAAATTCATTTAATACTGTCTCTGCACCTCTCACATAACATGCGGTTCCCGTACAGATTGAAATGGGGTATTTTCCCTTGGGAATCATAGTGAAGAAGGAATAAAAGGTGACCACACCATAAACTTTTGCAGCCGGAATTTCCATCTTCTCAGAGATTACCTCCTGAACCTCGGCAGGCAAATAGCCGAAGGTTCCCTGGGATTTATGTAAAACATTGATCAGTTCCCCCTCCTGGTTGCCAAATGAATCGCATATGGAGTGGATCTTATCTACCTGATCCTGTCTGAGTTCTATTTTAACGCTTGACATAACTATCTTTCATTTACCAATTAAACCTGGAATATCTTTTTCCGCTTATCGAAATAGTGCGTGTGCAGAAGCTCATGCGCTTTCTCACTCAGGGGCTCACCTAAAAACTCGTCGTAAAGCTTTACGATGTAGGGATTCTCATGAGATTTTCGAATTACCTTCAGCTCATCTTCCTTATAAATTGCTTTGGTCCTGGCCTGCAGGATGGAAAAATCTCCGTGATGAAGTGGCTGTCCACCGCCTCCGATACATCCACCGGGACAGGCCATCACCTCAATAGCATGGTATTTTGACTTGCCAGCTTTTACCTCATCCAATAGCTTCCGGGCATTACCCAGACCATGAGCAATCCCGATGTGGATATCCAGCCCGTCGAAATCGACTGTAGCAGAACGAATGCCTTCCATTCCCCTGAGCTGCTTAAAATCTACTTTCTCCAGTGTCTTCCCTGTTTGAAGTTCGTAGGCAGTCCGGGTGGCAGCTTCAATCACACCACCAGTGGCACCAAAAATAACACCAGCTCCGGAGGATTCTCCGAGAGGTGCATCAAAATCATCCTCCTCAAGCTTATTGAGGTCCATATTGGCCTGCTTGATCAGGTGGGCCAGTTCCCTGGTAGAGATACTATAATCCACGTCGGGATTTCCATCTACAGAGAACTCTTCACGCTGGCACTCATATTTTTTTGCCAGGCAGGGCATGATTGAGATTACCACCAGGTCTTTCCGGTCCACTTCGATCTTATCGGCAAAATAGGTCTTGGCAATGGCGCCAAACATTTGCTGGGGCGACCGGGCAGTAGAAGGTACATCCTTCAGATCGGGATAGTTGTACTCGAAAAAGTTCACCCAACCCGGACAGCAGGATGTGAGCATGGGAAGTTTTACAGTTTCATCACCTTCAAGGTGTCTTTTCAAGCGTCCAAGAAGCTCTGTTCCCTCCTCCATGATGGTAAGGTCAGCCGCAAAATCGGTATCGAAGACATAATCAAAGCCCAGCTGCTTGAGGGCAGTAACCATCTGACCGGTAACCCGGGTACCAGGCTCCATGCCAAACTCTTCGCCCAGGGCAGCTCTGACTGCAGGGGCAGTCTGAACAACCACTGTTTTCGTGGAATCATTAAGAGCCGCAATTACTTTATTGGTATGATCCACCTCGGTAAGAGCACCGGTGGGGCAAACTGCCACACACTGTCCACAGTAAGTACAGGGAGAGTGCTCAAGGTTCATCTCGAAGGCGGGGGCAACTACTGCCTCAAATCCGCGATTCACAGCATGCAGGGCTCCAACCGTTTGGAAGTCATTGCACATGGTCTCGCACCTGCGGCACATGATACATTTGTCCAACTCCCTGATTATGGAGGGAGAAGTATCCAGTCGGTATGTAGACATTTCTGCATATTCCTGACCGGGGATCTCCCGGATGCCCAGCTTGACAGCCATATCCTGCAGATCACAATTTCCTGATTTTGCACAGGAAAGGCA
>JAOZLK010000660.1 GCA_029934875.1 Bacteroidales bacterium
AAGATTTTGGCAGGAGACAATTCCAGCATCTCAAAGAGACGCGTTTCCACGCTCACAAATTGAATTACGCTCAATACTGTCATCCACAGAGTATGAGCCACAAGAAGGGCTGGAATATCAGATCGGATGAGTTTCTCAGTCACACCCTGCTCCACCACCTGTATCACAGTTCCAACCGTCGATTCCTTGTAAATCAGGTTTTGTAAATCGCTTGTGGTATAGCTTGTACTGTTTGGTTCCAGCCCCTCAAGGGCCAGAATGGCTTTCATCTGATCCGGGTGAGACCTGGAAAACTCAACACAGGCCCATCCCATGTGCTGAAGTTTATCCACCGCAGATCCAGGCTTTTCAGAGGCCTTCAGGGTAATTTCCCTGAGTAACAGAATTGCCCTCCTGGCCACAGCCATATGCAGGTCCTCCTTGCTTTTGAAATAGAGATACAGCGTTCCCTTACTCAACTCCGCCTTCCCGGCAATATCATCCATGGTGGATTGCTCAAAACCCCTGGAGAAAAAGACCTCTTCAGCTGCCTGGATAATCTCCTCCTTCCTTTGCTGTTTCTCCCTCTCTTTTCTTTCAGCTATTCCCATTATTCTGAATTTAATGACTTTAATATATTCAATGACTCTTGGTCATTCATTATACCAAAGTTAGGCTATTTTTCATCAAATTCAAAGGCCATGCTTACATCCACTCTTATCATACTTACAAGCCCTCTTATAATAAAACAGCCTGTGCTGAGTTTTTAAAATAAAACCTGTCTATTGAGTAAGAAAAGTCTGAAGTACCTGTTCCTGGTCTTATCCGGATTGACCCTTATCCTGGCCCTCTTTGTTTTGCTTGTATTTGCCGGAGCTTTTGGGAAGCTTCCCGATTCCGGTAAACTCAAAAAGATCCAGCATCCCATTGCTACAGAGGTTTACAGCAATGATGGTGTACTGATGGGGACCTACCACTTTCAGAACAGGCAATTCCTCGAGACATCCGGTCTGACTGCTAACATCAAGAATGCACTGCTTGCCACGGAAGACATCCGTTTTTACAAGCATAAGGGCATTGATGCAAGGAGTCTTTACAGGGTCTTTTTCAAAACTTTTTTACTCGGTCGGGAAAGCTCCGGCGGTGGCAGTACACTCACCCAGCAGCTGGCCAAAAACCTCTTTCCCCGCACCTCTTCCGGGACCTTTGCCATGGCAGTTAGTAAGCTTAAGGAAATGATTACGGCCCGGCGTATGGAAAAAATATATACCAAGGATGAAATTCTGGAGATGTACCTCAATACGGTCTCTTTCGGGGAGAATACCTTTGGTATTACCGCAGCTTCCCGACGCTACTTCAACAAGGATCCGGACGATCTAAAATTGGAAGAGGTGGCTGTTCTCATAGGCATGCTGAAAGCCACCCATAGCTACAATCCCGTAAAGAACCCGGAGAATGCCCTTGGTCGTCGCAATGTAGTGCTTTCCCAGATGGCCAAATACGACTTCCTGGATCCTTCGCATTCCGATTCTCTGAAGAGCCTGGCCCTGGAAGTGGATTATCAACCGCTACCCCATAATGCGGGCATAGCCCCCTACTTCAGGGCCTTTCTCAGAACCTGGCTGGACGACTGGTGCAAGGAAAATCTTAAAAATGAATCTGAAACATATAACATTTACAGCGACGGACTAAAGGTTTATACCACCATCGACAGTCGCCTTCAACATTACGCCGAAGAGGCCATGCAGAAACACCTGAGCCATCTGCAGGGGCTGTTTGAGAAACAATGGAAAGGTAAAGATCTATGGAAAGGATTGACTGAAGAACAGTTGATGATCAATTTTGATGGTGAGCACCGTTCCGGGATGTCTTCTGAGCCAGCCCGCAACATGGAGCTTTTCACCTGGGAGGGATTGCAGGAAGGAGCTTATAACACCCTGGACTCGCTCAGGCACTACCTGAAATTTCTGCAAACAGGGATCCTGTCCATGGATGTAAGAACAGCTGAAATAAGAGCATGGGTGGGTGGCATTAATCACGAATACTTCAAATATGACCATGTCCGCTCCCGGCGCCAGGTGGGATCAACCTTCAAGCCGATGGTTTACCTTGAAGCTCTTGAGCAGGGGATCTCTCCCTGTGATTACTTCCCCAATGACAGTACGGCCTACACTGAATTTGATAACTGGGTACCCAGGAATGCCGACCGCTCATACGGGGGATATTACTCCATGAAGGGAGCCCTTGTCCACTCGGTTAACACCGTGAGTGTTGCTTTGCTCATGCAACTGGGCATCGACAGCGTACTGGAGCTCAGTCAGAGGGCCGGCATCAGCTCACCCCTGCCCGCTGTGCCTTCACTGGCCCTTGGATCAGGAGCAGCCTCACTTCTGGAGATGGTAGGGGCCTACCAGTCCATTGCAAATGGCGGACTGAGAAAAGATGCAGTTTTCATCATGCGGATTGAAGACCGGTACGGGAAGGTACTTTTCCAAAAGGAAACGGCAGCTGAGGCCAGCCCTGTATGCTCCAGGGAAAATGCTGAACTGATGATCGAAATGCTCAAAGGAGTGGTAAATGAAGGTACCGCAGTTGGTCTTCGCAGCAGCTACCAGATTTCAGCTGATATTGCCGGCAAAACCGGAACCACCCAAAATTACACAGATGGCTGGTTCATCGGGTTCACGCCGGGACTTGTAACGGGAGTATGGATTGGCGGAGATTTACAGAACATTCGTTTTCAGAATATGAGCTATGGTCAGGGGGCCCATACTGCTATGCCCATTTGGGCAGACTACATGAAAAGAGCCTTCAGGGACGATCAC
The DNA here is from genome assembly GCA_029934875.1 of Bacteroidales bacterium. GTDB lineage: Bacteria > Bacteroidota > Bacteroidia > Bacteroidales. The sequence continues at coordinate 2,805 of JAOZLK010000660.1, forward strand.
TGGAGCAAACTGGAAGAGGAAACATTTGAAATCAGTTCTACCATTCGAGACCAACTGATTTGTGATGATTTCCAGGATAAAAAACCAAGGCGCTTCAAACCCATAAAGAGCCTGAAGGAGAAAAGACTATTCAAAAGGCTGTTCAGGAGAGATAAGAAACAATCTC
>JAOZLK010000123.1 GCA_029934875.1 Bacteroidales bacterium
AAAAGCACTAAATGAGTTAATAGTCAGATATTTTATGTCCCTTTTCCATGACCGGAGCAGTTTTCAAGCAAAAATATGCTTGGTTTTACAGTTCAGGATGTGGCGAAAGAATTTCCTGAGAAAAACCGTGAAAGACCGTGAAAAACTGTGTTCATCTGGCCGGGATACTTGCAGACATGGTCGATAATGGTATGCTATGTAAGATTAACCCTGGCAGCATCTGGATAAACCAGAGTTTTACTAAATTTGTACTCAAATTCAAGGATTTGAGCAGGATAATGGCCATTGATTATGGCACAAAACGAACCGGTATTGCAGTAACTGATCCGGGGCAGATAATTGCCTCGCCCATGGAAACAGTGCTTACTCATGAGCTGATGTTGTATCTGGAGGAATACTTCAAAAAGGAAGAGGTGGGCACTCTTGTGGTGGGACATCCCACAAAGACCGATGGAAGCGACTCGGAGTCCATGCGACCCTTGCGTTTCTTTGTGCAGGCTTTTAAGAAACGTTTTCCAGACGTTGGCGTTGAGTGGATGGATGAAAGATTTACTTCGAAAATGGCGATGGAAGCTATGGTCACTGGGGGAATGAAAAAGTCCGAGCGGCGGGTCAAAGGAAACATTGATAAGATCAGTGCATCACTGATCCTTCAGTCCTGGATGGAAAGGCGAAACAATATGCGCTCCTAGGCGTTAATTAGATCAGATTATAAGAAAATAGAATGGTATTACCGGTTTATGTATATGGAATGTCAGTGCTCAGGAAGATTGCTCCCGAAATTCCTGAGGATTTTAAGGAATTGGAACAATTAGTCGAAGATCTTTTTGATACGATGCATGCCAGTGACGGCGTTGGTCTTGCTGCCCCCCAGGTTGGCAAATCATTTAGAATATTTGTCGTTGATACCACTCCCATGGCTGAAAATAATGATAATGAACCTGAATTGAAGGATTTCAGGAAGGTTTTTATCAATCCCTATATCCTGGAGGAGAGTGGAGATACATGGGCCTTCGAAGAGGGCTGTCTCAGCCTCCCCAATATCAGGGAAGAGGTGTCTCGGCCCGAGAGTGTGAAGATTGAGTATTACGATGAGAATTGGGTCCTTCACGAGGAGGAATACGATGGTATTCGTGCCAGGGTCATCCAACATGAATATGACCACCTGGACGGGAAACTGTTTACCGATAAGGTAAGCCCCATCAAAAGAAAATTGCTGGCCCCACGCCTGAAATCAATCAGCCGCGGTAAAGTCGACTGCGATTACAAAATCATCTATCCAAAGAAATAGCCTGCTTTTACTGTGAATTTCCATCTTATGATGTCTTCTCTTTGTTTTGCTGTGCAATAGTTGTATATTGCAACAGTTTAACAATGAAACTATCATGGATTTTACAAAACTTTCCCTTGTTAGCCCGACTCTTACCTCCTCCACCTGGTCACGCGCTGATCGCTGGGGTGCAGTCAGGGTGAGATCTTCAATAGGAAGGAATCATTACCAGCTAGCGCCCGGCCTGTATAAATTAGGGAAGCCCGGGAGTGATTCTGATGTTTTTGTAAGCGCTAATTACAAACTCAGCTTCGATATTCTAAGGCGTGAGCTCAAGGGACTGGACGCCTGGATCCTCGTTTTACAAACCTATGGTGTTAATGTATGGTGTGCGGCAGGAAAAGGAACCTTTGGGACAGATGAAATCATCCGTCAGATTAAAGATACGGGCCTGGGGTCTTATGTTTCCCATAAACGACTAATTGTACCTCAGCTGGGTGCACCAGGAGTTTCTGCTCATAAGGTGAAGAAGTCAAGCGGGTTTTCAGTGAAGTTCGGTCCGGTGAGGGCTGAAGATATCAAGGATTACATCGCCGCCGGTTATAAGAAGGATGAACTTACCCGATCAGTTCAATTTAATTTCAAGGACCGCATTCTTTTAGCCCCTGTGGAGGTGATGAATTCATTAAAGTATTTAATCCTGGCGCTGATTTTCTTTGGCCTTCTATCGGGAATACATCGTGGAGGGTACTCCTTCCCGCTCATTTTAGAGGAAGGCCCCATTGCCATAATTTTCCTGCTTACAGCTTATCTGACTGGAGCTGTGTTTACTCCGGCTCTTCTTCCCTGGCTTCCTTTCAGACATTTTGGAGGGAAGGGACTTATTGCCGGTTTCCTGACCAGTGGCCTGATGATATTGTTGATCGCTCCCGGGTCACAGGCTTTCGGAATGATTGCCTGGCTCTTAATCTCCGGTGCAGTCTCCTCCTTTCTGGCCATGAACTTTACCGGGGCGAGCACCTATACCGGCCTGAGCGGGGTTCGGAAGGAAATGAGGTTTTTTGTACCCCTTCAAATAGCCCTCACGGTCATTGGAATAACACTATTGATTATCTCTAAACTGAATTAACATGGACAGCCAGATCTATCTTAAAAACGTATCCACCCTGGAATATGATTCTTCCTTATGCATAGGGTGTAAAATGTGTGTTGAAGTTTGTCCGCACAATGTATTCAGGATGGTGGATAAAAAGTCTGAGATTATCGACCGTGATAAATGCATGGAATGTGGTGCCTGTGAAATCAATTGCAGTCCCGGGGCACTGAAAGTAAAGCAGGGTGTTGGTTGTGCAGCTGCTGTAATATCCGGGTTCTTCAAAGGGACTGAACCGAACTGCGACTGTGGGACCAATACGAATTGTTGCTGATATGTTCTGCTATTAGACTTTTAGAAATGGAAAAGAAATACATACAAGACCTCAGGGAGATCGTCCGGATTTTCGAACGTGAAATCTTTCTGCAAAATACAGCATCATGCTGCAATGGGATAAGTCTTACCCAGTGCCATACCCTTCTGGAAATTGAGAAAAACAATGATCTGTCAGTTTCAGAACTTGCTCAAAAAATGCAACTCGATAAGAGTACCATTAGTCGCACCGTTGACAGCCTGGTGAAGCTGGATTACATTGACCGGGCAATACCTGAAGAGAACCGCCGGATGGCCCTTCTCAATCTCACCCATGAAGGCAGGCAGCTTTGTGAAAGCATCAATTTTTCCAATGACTCCTACATCAAAACCATCCTGGAAGATTTTTCAGGAGCAGACCAGGTCGAATTCCTGGACTTATTCAAAAAACTGACCCACAATATGGTAAGCACCAGGAAGACATGGGAAGGGGACCCGGACCAGGCAGCAAAAGAAAGAGGTTGATCTTTTAGAACACAATGGCCTGGTACAAAAAAAAACTGCTTCCCGGGAGAAGCAGCTCATATTTTTTAAGTAAAAGCTTATCCTTTAGAAAGTAAAATGTTCATCCGATTTAAGGATCATGTCGATGTACTGAGCGCGCTTGTACACAAATGGGTCGTTGATGGTTTTAGAACTCAATAAGCCACGGAAGGCTTCAATTGAGTCATATCCTTTGCGGTCCATCCATTCTTCCACTTCTTTGAGCATTGTTGCAGCATACTCCACACCATTGTGGTAGAAGGTGCTCACTGACTGAACAGCCGAGGCGCCTGCAAGGATCATTTTAATAATGTCCATTCCTTCATAGATGCCGTTGTTGGCTGCCACACTGGCATTCAGGTTGCCATAGGTAAGTCCGATATACCTGATGGAAAGTCTGTGATCGCTGTGTGTGCTCAGATTCCAGGGAGAAACGTGCTTTTCGGCCTCCACATCAATATCCGGCTCAAAAAGCCTGTTGAAAAGAATGAAAGCATCTGCTCCTGCAGCATCTAAATCCTTAATAGTCTTCAGTACATTGGTGTAGAAGGGACTCAGCTTAACACTGACCGGAATTTTTACGGCAGCCTTAACCGCTTTCAAAAATTCTATTTGCTGAAGGATGATATCGTGTCCTGACTTTTCAAAATCGCGCGGTATTGAAAAGAAGTTCAGTTCAAGTCCGGCAACACCTACCTCTTCCAGAGATTTGGCATATTCCACCCAGGATTCCTTGTAGATGGCATTCAAACTCGCAAAGACAGGGATGGAAAGCGTATCCAGCACTTTTTTCAGGTTGTGCAGGTGTTCTTTTGGGCCACCGTGTTCAATCTTAGGAAAGAGGTTGATCATTTCTGCATTGCGATCGTCAAAAGCTTCAAGCTGACTGCTCATTTCATAATCTTCAAGCTGAATCTGCTCTTCAAAAAGTGAACGGTAAACAACTGCTGCAAGCCCTGCTTGTTCTGCCTGTTTTAGTTTGTCCAGGTTATTTACCAGGTTACTTGCACCCAGGATCAGAGGATTTTTAAGGGTTACCCCCATGTGTTGTGTCGTAAGATTTGCCATATGAATTCTATTAAGGGTTTTGTTCTGATATATAAAACTACTGGAAGGTAAGAAAAGTTCAAAGAAAGTTTAAAAAAATTGACCGATAAACTGTTCCCTGAGCCATTAAGGGACAGAGGAGGGCTTCATTCAGATGATTAATCTTAACCATGTTCCTGTTGTGAAGGTGTTGATTCCCTTTGCACTGGGATCGCTGGCCGGATACAAAGCATTACTGAATTCTTCTCCTCCTTTAACATTTTTACTCGCAATTGGCCTGTGGATACTTTCTTTGCTGATGTACCGGCTCAGGGAAGGGAATCTTCACCGCCTTTACGCATGCTTCCCCCTATTTATCCAGATGCTCTTTTTTTTCGTGGGTATGGGAATGGGCTGCATCGACAGACCGCTTGATCCGGGTATTCCGCTTGGTGGATCGGTGGTACTCAGAGGGAAGGTTAAAGAGGAGCCTGTGCTGCGATATGGAAAACTGGTATTTGGTCTTGAACTCAGGATGGCCTATGCTGATGATTCTGTGTACCAGGTGCGTAGCCTGGTCAAGGCTTACCTGGATACAGGATCGTGTCATCTTATTCCGGAGGCAGGGGATATCTGGGATTTCTCAGGCAGGCTGATTCCCATAAGGAATGCAGGGAATCCGGGTGAGGTGGATTACGCTTCTATTTTGCGAAAAAAGAATTGCTGGTACCGCTTCTACTGTGATCCCGCTGCAGGCTTTAATAGAAAGGTGGAGGAGTTTTCGGGCAGCTTCCCGGGTCCGGCCAGGATAAGGAAGACCCTTTCGGCAAAGTGGGAAGGATCTGATGAGTGTATTTCTCTACTGAAGGCTGTATGCCTTGGCGATCGAAGTGGCTTAAGTGAGGATTTGCGACATTCCTATTCCTTGGCAGGTGGCATGCATGTGCTTGCAGTTTCGGGTCTCCATGTTGGATTAATCTGGTGGGTTCTGAACCGCCTGTTCTTATTCATAGGCCTGCGTGGGAAGCGAACGATTTACAGGGCGCTGCTCATCACCCTTATTTTGTGGGCCTATGCTTATATTACAGGATTTTCATCATCGGTTAGCCGATCTGTGACCATGTTTACTTTCTATTCTCTGTCGAGGATCAGAATGCACAGGGGTCATTCAGTTAATGCGATTCTGGTTTCCATGTTCATGCTGACCCTTATTCATCCGGGCAGATTTCTGGATGTGGGTTTCCAGCTTTCCTATGCGGCCATCCTGTCCATTGTGACACTTAACCCGTTTTTTATGCGAATCTGGCGACCGGGTAACAGTTTGATTCGCTGGTGCTGGGAAGCCACCGGGCTAAGCCTTGCGGCACAAATAGGAACCCTTCCCCTGGTGATTTTCTATTTCCACCAGGTACCGGTATATGCACTTATAAGCAACTTGTTTGCAGTGCCTCTGCTAAGTATTATAATTACCATTTTTGTGGTTTCAGCCCCGCTTCTTGCCCTCGGAATAGGATCTGGTATTACCAACTTTTTACTACAGACGGCCGGAAGCTCCCTTAATTCCCTTATGGAATTCATTGCCTCTTTTCCCGGATCGGTGGTAACAGGGCTTTATACAGATCGTGTAATTACACTGATGTTGATGATTATCCTCTTCCTGCTCATACTTTTCCTGAACAGCAGGAAAAGAGCGGCCATCTGTCTTTCAATTGCTGCTCTATGCTTCATGGGGCTATGGCAGGCCTCAGAAAGTCTTACTCGCTTGCAATCGGCTGAAGCCCAGGTTGCTCATTTCAGAGGGGGGAGTTTGCTAAGCATAAGGGAGGGAGGGGTGGTGGATCACTACATCTTTTCGGGTGATCCCGTCACTATTGCCCGAATGGACCAGTATCTTTCTTTATCCTGCGGAGGGAGGCGTTTTGAGATGTCTGTAATAAGCCCAAATAAAGGGAGCCCGGGACAAGAAGAGCTGGGAGGGGCCAGTTGTGCCATCGGGCTAAGTCCGGGGATCTGGCTCGTCGGGAATAGCCGCATCAGGGGATTGGTGATGGAAGGAAGTCCTGCAGCGGAGACTGTTATGCTTCTTTCGGGGCTTGATCCTGACTTTATTCTTCTTTCGGGCGAACCCTTGTTGAATGGGCTAAGTGAGCTCCCGAATGGGGGGAGCCTGGTCCTGGATGGTTCAAGCCGGAGCTGGTATTCCCTTAAATTATTGAAGGCAGGTTTGAGATTCCATAACACTGCTACACATGGGGCTTTCGTAATGCAGTATTAAAAAAAGACTGAACCATTCGTTCAATTGGACAATTATCTGTTATTTTGCCCCTGAAAAGATTATTATAATGCGTATTGTTATTGCCGGGGCAGGTGAGGTTGGAAGGCATCTGGCCAAGATGTTAAGTGGTGAAGAACACGATCTGGTGGTCATTGATAATGACCCGGAGCGCCTTAAGGCGGTGAGTAATTCTATTGATCTGCTTACCATTGAGGGAAATGCAAACTCCATTGCCCACCTTAAGGAGGCTAAAATTCACAAGGCTGACCTTTTTATCGGGGTTACATATTCTGAAGATGTAAATATCAACTCGGCCATTCTCAGTAAAAGACTGGGGGCCAAGAAATGCATCTCACGCATTGATAACCAGGAGTATCTTCTTCCGGCGAATAAAGAACTATTTGAAAACCTGGGGGTGGATTATATGATCTACCCGGAGAAGATTGCGGCGAAGGAGGTTGTGGGCTTACTTGCGGAGACGGGAAGTACCGAGATGGTTGAGTTTTCCGGTGGTAAGCTGCATATGTATGTGATTCGGCTCGATAAAGATGCTCCTATCATCAACAAGACTCTGCGGGAACTCTCTCCGGGTGATAAAGGGCTGGAATACAGGGCTGTTGCCATAACCAGGCAGGGGCAAACCATTGTTCCATCCGGGGATGATATTTTTGAAGAGCATGACCTGGTCTATGTGATCAGCTCTAAGGTTGGCCTGAAGGAGCTTTATAAGTATTCCGGAAAGAAGCAGTTTGAAGTGCGGAATATAATGATCCTCGGTGGAAGCCGTATAGGCAGGAAAACAGCCGATGCTCTTGGAAAGCAGCACTATGTTAAGCTTATTGAAGCCGACAGGCAAAAGAGCTATAGGCTTTCGAATATTCTGAATAATACACTGGTTATCAATGGTGACGGAACCGATATGGAACTTCTTAAGCAGGAGGGCCTGGATAAGATGGATGCCTTTATTGCCGTGACCGAGAATGCGGAAACCAATATATTATCCTGCCTGCTGGCCAAACAGATGGGGGTGAAGCGGACCATAGCAGAAGTGGAGAACATGGGTTATATTCACCTGGCAGAGAAAATAGGGGTGGATACCATCATCAACAAGAAACTGATCACTGCCAGCCGTATTTTCCGTTTTACCATGTCAGAGGAAGTGTCAAGTATTAAATGTCTGACTGGTACAGAGGCGGAGGTAATGGAGTTTATGGTCAAAGTGGATGCACCGGCTACGAAAGGGACACTTTCGGAAATTAATTTCCCCAGGGATGCTAAAATAGGCGGGGTGATCAGGGGAAAAAATGCATTTATAGCTCACGGTGAGACAGTAATCAAACCCTATGACCGGGTGGTGATATTTGCCCTTCCGGGTGCCATTCATACCATCGGAAAGTTTTTCAATTAAAGAGATGCTGAATCTGCGGACCATTCTCCGGATTATCGGGCTGATCCTCTTCACCGAGGGCGTTTTCATGTGGTTCTCCATTCCCGTTGCCCTGATTGCAGGAGATCATGATTCCCTTCAATTCTTATTGTCAGGGGCCATCACCTCGGGCATAGGTGCATTGGCCTACTTTACCAACAGGAAAAGAGCCATTGAACTTAACAGCAGGGATGGCTATGTGATCGTAACCGGTGGATGGATCCTGTTCTCACTCTTTGGAACACTTCCATTTTTGCTTACAGGCTCCATACCTTCATTTACAGATGCTTTTTTTGAGACCATTTCCGGATTTACCACAACAGGTGCCTCCATTCTCAATAATATTGAAGAACTCTCTCACGGAGTGCTCTTCTGGCGAAGCCTGATTCAGTGGCTGGGAGGGATGGGAATCATCCTTCTTACCCTGATTCTGCTACCTTTCCTGGGGATCGGTGGAATGCAGCTCTTTTCGGCCGAGGTACCCAGTCCCACCCCTGATAAATTGCATCCTCATGTGAAGGATACAGCCAAGCGACTCTGGATTATCTACGTTCTTTTTACAGCCCTGGAGACCCTCTTACTATGGGCCGGGGAGATGAAGTTTTTTGATGCAATGTGCCACTCACTGACAACCATGGCTACCGGGGGGTACTCAACCAAGCAGGCCAGCATTGCCTATTGGAATTCACCTTATATCCAATATGTGATTACCTTCTTCATGTTTGTGGCCGGAACCAATTTTACCCTGGCCTATTTTGCGATGCATGGCAAATTGAAAAAAGTATGGAAGGATGAAGAATTCAGATGGTACATGGTTTTTGTGGGGGGATTTGCCCTTGTCATTACCCTGGGGCTCTTTCTTACCTCGGGCAGGGGACTGGAGGAGGCATTCCGGACTTCCATTTTCCAGGTAGTATCCATAATAACCACCACAGGCTTTGTTACTGAGGACTACCTTAAGTGGGTGCCATGGATGGGGGTGCTCATTTTTATTCTGATGTTTTTTGGTGGATCTGCGGGATCAACTGGTGGAGGCCCGAAGATTATGCGAGTGGTTATCATGCTGAAAAACAGCACAATGGAACTCAAGCGAATGATTCATCCCAATGCCGTTATTCCGGTTCGATTGAATAAGTTTGCAGTTGAGGAAAGGATTGTAACCAATGTGCTTGCCTTTATGGCATTTTATGGGATCATCGCAGTGATTTCCATGGGTATATTGTCGGTTATGGGCAATGACCTGGACACATCTATCGGCGCAGTTACAGCCACTCTTGGAAATATTGGTCCCGGGATCGGAGGTGTGGGACCTGCACTGAATTATGCCGATTTCCCCGTTGCAGGAAAGTGGTTCCTATCCTTCCTGATGCTGGTTGGCCGGCTGGAGCTTTTTACAGTTCTGATCCTGTTTTCTCCCATTTTCTGGAGGCGCTAACTCAATTTTTTAAAACCAGGTATTTACCGAAGTTCTCTTTGTTGGGTGATGCGCCCACAATGGCAAGCATTTTATCATCATTGAATGCCTGTATGGTTTTTTTCATTGTTGGAATAATCGATTACAAAGGCAAGTTAGGTAAATTAGTAGATATCAATTTCACCCAATCCCTCACGGATTACCACAGGCTCATCGCCACTGCAATCCAGAATTGTAGAGGGGACTATCCCTCCGTATCCACCATCGATTACAGCGTCCACAAAATCGCGGTACTCTTCATAGATCAATTCGGGATCGGTAGGGTATTCCAGGATCTCATCGTCTTTCTTAAGAGAGGTGG
>JAOZLK010000124.1:0-1657 GCA_029934875.1 Bacteroidales bacterium
TTGATCCTGAAGATCTATGACCAGGCAGGCCGTGAAATTCAAAAGCTGGTCAAGGGGAGGATGGAAAGGGGCAGGCATTATGTGGATTTTTATGCCGGGGATTTACCCGGGGGGATTTATTATTACAGGATGGAAACAGGAAAGGGATTTACGGAAACACGGAAGATGGTATTGACGGGGATGCGTAAATGATATACACGGTGTATAGCCTGAGGCTTAAGTGGGCAGTCATTTTATGCCTGTGTTTGATAGTCTCACAACAATCCCGGGCCCAGGAAGGCTTAGCTTCGGATTATCAATATGTTTTTCCAGCTCCCGGCACAAAAAATGTTCATCCCACCAGTACTGTTATTCTTCGATTTGAAAAGATCTTACCGGGGGATTTAAACAATTTAGGCACATGCATTAAAGTTAAGGGTGAAAAAAGCGGATCCCACTCGGGAAAGATATTTGTAGCCTCCGACAAACGAAGCCTGATTTTTGAGCCCCTGGAGCCCTACTGGATGGGAGAAAAGGTAAATGTGACAATTGAGCCTGACATCCTCAGCTTTCAATTTGAGGTCCTGGAAAGGGAAGCTACACATAAACTGAATAAAGAAGAAACAAAGGACTTTCCTTCGGTACAGCAGAAAGCAAGTACGATGAAGCCCGCGATGCTGTCCAACGGAGTGGCTGTTCCCCCGGATTTTCCCCATGTGAACATCCTTCACAGTAATTTTCCTTCTGAGGAACATCTATTTGTGAGTACCTCCATCCAGCCTTATTACAACATTATTTTTAATCACCGGGGAGAAGCTTTATGGTATCAGAAAACAGCTGAAAAGCAGGAAGATTTCAGGCTACAGTCCAATGGAATGATTAGCATGCAGGTCCGGGACCCGGAAAGTCCTGGCTCATTGAAATATGTGGCTTACAATCAGGATTTTGAATACATCCAATCTTTTCGTGCAGTGAATGGTTACACCACCGATCCTCATGAGTTTTACATGCTGCCCGACAGTGGATACATGTTGATCGGGAAAAGAGATATGGAAGTGGATATGAGCCAGTATGACAGTGAGGGGAGGAGTGATGCCATTGTAACGGAGACCTGCATCCAGGAATTTACGGCCCGGGACGAGCTGATTTTTATCTGGCGCGCCTGGGATCATTTTGACATCAGGGATATGGAGATGGAAGAGTTAAGTGCATCCCGCATTCGCTTCCCGCATATGAATGCCCTGTTTACCGATGATGATGGCCACATCCTGCTTTCAAGCCGCCATCTCAGTGAAATCACAAAGATTAACAGACAGACCGGCGAATTTATCTGGAGGTTGAGGGGGAATCCGGAAGCTTCAAATAATGATTTTCAATTTTTAGGCGACTCCTTGTTTGGATTCAGGAATCAGCATGCGATCCGTTCCCTTGGGAACCATCGCTACACCCTCCTGGATAACGGGAATTTGCATACGCCCCCTTTGTCCAGGGCCGTGGAATATGAAATTGATACAGCAGATATGACTGCCACATTAAAATGGGAATATATACACGATTCGAATAATAGAATAGCCCGCTTTATGGGTAATGTGCAAAGATTGCCCGGTGGAAATACCCATATTAACTGGGCGGTGGGAAAATACCCGACAATTGCCATGGAACTTACGCCGGATGGCGA
>JAOZLK010000124.1:1667-6336 GCA_029934875.1 Bacteroidales bacterium
ATCGTTCAGTCCGGCATACCTGGGAAGGTCAATGCCCGACACCCTATCTGCTGCTGGACCAGCAAAGCGATAAGCTGGCATTAATCATGAATAAATTCGGGGACCCACAGGTGGATTATTTTAAAATTTTCGGGGGCACATCGCCAAATCCTGTGCACCTGATAGATACTTCCCGCACTACTTTAAAATACCTTGAGGGTCTGGAGAAAGGGCTAAGCTATTTTTTCAGGCTAAGGGCAGTAGGAAAAGATGGCGTAGAAAGTGATTATTCCAACGAGGAGGAAATTTATATCAGGGACACTGAGCCTGGATCTAATCTTATTATTAATGAGGGATTCGAACAGGGCCTGGATTACTGGTCCTTTCAATTGGACAGCGCTGTTTCGGCCAGCGTGCAGACTGGGGCCGGGCTCTGCCATTTTAATATACAGGATGGAGGTGGCCTTTACAGGGATGTGCAGATCCGACAGGATTTTATTCCACTCTACCAGGGACGGAATTACCTCTTTGAGTTTGATGCCCGGGCTGATAAAAGCCGGATCATTGAAGTGATCCTTGGGGAGGGGAAATCACCATGGAGAGATTACAGCCAGCTGGATTATATTGCAGTGTCGACCGACTGGGAACATCATAGCTATGCTTTTAAGATGCTTGAATCCACTGATCTGGATGCCAGTTTGATGATTAATGCCGGGGGCGAGGCCGGGGACTTGTATATAGATAAGTTATCATTAAAAATGGAGACTTCTGTGGGTACAGAGGATTCTCAAACGCCGGCCGGGTTCAAGCTTTATCAGGGCTATCCGAACCCCTTTGATAAAAGCACGCGGATCGATTGGCTTTTACCTGAAAAGTGCACGGTCAAACTGTGCGTCTTTAATGCCTGGGGTCAGAAGGTGAAGGAATTTTCTTATCCGGATCAGGTACCCGGTAAGTACTCGCGAGAAATTCAGTTGAATAATCATATTTCCGGAGTCTATTATTATACCCTGGAGGCAAAGTCACTTTTCTCGGCCGGAATCTATCGGGATACAAAAAGACTGGTTTTGCTGAAATAGTAGAGGTGAAAAACCCGGGAAGAGATTTGTTAAAAGCTTGTTATTAAACTGGGGGTATTCGGGCCTCTGACCCTATATCTGTATAATGCAGAAGGGAATAAGAAAGTCCGGAAATAGTAGCACATACAGTGTCCTCATTGCTTCTTTATTGATGCTCTGTGCTGCACTTCAGGTGATAGCCCAGGAAAGTCGTTTTTATATGCCGCTTGAAATCAGGCAGGCCTATGAAAATGGAACCAGATCCTTTGATGGGGAGCCAGGGAGACTTTACTGGCAAAACAACGCAAAATACACCATCGATGTTGAGATCCTTCCTTCAAAGCGGATCATTTCCGGCAGGGAAGAGGTCGTTTATTATAATCGAGGTCCCCATGAACTGCAAAATCTGGTGCTTCGGCTCTACCATGATGTTAACAAAAAAGGTGCGGTGCGGGCTTATTCAGCGGATGCAGGTGATCTCACGGAGGGCGTGAAAATTCATCAACTCAGCATCAATGGAAAGTCCCGGGACCTGGAAGACCGGGATAAAGTTCAACGAAGCGGAACCAACATCAAACTCTGGCTTGAAGAGCCGCTTGGGCCGGGTGATAGCCTGGTACTCAGGACTTCCTGGCAGCAGGAGATTCCAGTAAACGATACCCGGGTCGGCAGCTATGACAGCACTTCATTTTTTATCGGCTACTGGTATCCCCAGCTTGCTGTTTATGACGATATATTTGGATGGGATGAACTGAACCATGGCATTCTGAATGAATTTTATAACGGACCGGCTGATTTTAAGGTTTCTGTCACAGCTCCGGAAGCCTACCTGGTATGGGCCACAGGAAAGCTGACGAATGCCGAAGACTTATATCCGCCGGACATACTGGAGAAATACAATGCAGCCTGGTCTTCGAAGGAGGTTCTTTCCCTTGTGTCGGGAGAGGACATTACAAAAGGAATTCCCACCGGGAAAGGGGTATGGCATTTCGAGGCCAGTGAGGTGAATGACTTTGCTTTTTTTCTGAGTGATCATTTTGCCTGGGATGCGGTCTCCCTGGAGATCGATGGCAGAAAGCGCCTGATCAGTACTGTTTTTCCAGCCTCTATGGACATTGATTCTAAAGCCAATGTTTCACTTTCCAGGGATGCCATGCGCTTTTTTTCTGAGGGCATCCCGGGTGTTGCTTTTCCTTTTGAATCATTTACCACCGTAATTGCCGATGGCTGGGGTATGGAATTTCCCATGATGGCCCATAATTCCTCCCCCGGTCCCGGCGTGACCATTCACGAGATGTTGCACAGTTTTATCCCCATGTACGTACACAGCAATGAAAGCAGGTGGTCGTGGATGGACGAGGGTTGGGTTTCCCTGTGGACTCAAATTGCCATCATGGAGCTCACCAATGGGGGCCAGGATATAATCCAGCTTATGGAAGGTTTCGGACAGGGCTTAATACTCGGTAATATTTCAGACCTGCCCTTAATGGTCTCCTCGGAATATTTGAATGACTTTAACTACGGACAGGCGAGCTACAGCAAGCCAGCTTTTATTCTCACGATGATCTTGCACCATATGGGAGAAAAACTTTTCCTGGAATGCAGTCGGGAATTTATTGACAGATGGGCCGGGAAATCACCCACACCTTACGACTTTTTCTACACCTTTGAGCATGTCTCGGGCCAGGATCTGGGCTGGTTATGGAAGCCATGGTTCTTCGACTTTGGATTTGTCGATGTGAAGATTGAATCCTTCAGTAAGGGTGAGCTTGGCCTTTCCTTGCTTGGGAATCTGCCTGTACCCCTGGTGATAGATGTGGAATACAGGGATGGTTCTTTTCGTCGCTTCACTGAAAGCGTGGACATCTGGTCAGAGGGCAGACAGGGTTTTTCCAAAAGTTTACCCGATCACGAGGATGTAGTAAAAATCATTTTAAATAAAAATCTGCCGGATAGCAATCGTTCAAACAATATATATCCGGTGAAATAATGATGAAAAATTCCCTCCTGACAGTACTGCTGCTCCTGATGTTAGCATTAATTGCTTCCGGCCAGAATCCAATTATAGCTGTTCAGGATGGGATTACCGATCCCCACATACGGGTGTATGACGGGGTGGCCTATATGAGTGCCTGTCACGATCATTCCATTGAAAGTGAATGGTTCCACATCGATCACTGGGTGATGTATTCTTCACCGGACCTGGTGAACTGGAACCTGGAATATGCCCTGCAGCCCGAGGAGACATACATAGGAAAACCCTATGAGCAATGCTGGGCCACCGATTTTATTAAAAAAGACGGGCGCTTTTACTGGTATTTCTCGGAACACAACCATGGGGTTGGGGTGATGGTGGCCGATGCACCCGGTGGCCCGTGGACGGATCCCCTGGGAGAATCCCTGCTGAAGGAGGGCCTTGTGCCTACCGATCCCTATGATCCAGGCATCATTGAGTTTGAGGGAGAGCATTATATTTTTTTCGGGGTTTGGGACTTTTACATGGCCAGGCTAAATGAGGATATGATCTCGCTCGCAGAAACTCCGAAGAAAATTGTGATCAACAATCCACGTGGCCCTTATAACCAGGACGGCCTGAATAAGGAAAATCCCACAGATGACAAGCCTTTTTTACACAGGTATAATGGAAAATTTTACCTTTCCTGGGGTTGTTTTTATGCCATGTCGGATGATCTGTATGGCCCATATGACTATGTGGATGCCATTATGAATGATTCGAGCTTTGCCGACGGATATAAAGAACCCACATGGCCTTTTGGCTTCAGGCAGGGGCGTCACGGATCTTTTTTCGAAATGTTTAATCAATGGTATTTTGCCTATGATGATATGAGTCAGACCGACAATCGCTTTTTCCGCTCTTCTTTTGCCTCTTATGTTCATTACATGGACAATGGGGAGATAGCCCCAATCCGGGTGGATGGAACGGGTATCGGGCAGTATGATGCGGGCAGGGGGAGCATTGAGGCAGAGGACTATTTTGCAGCCTCGCAGATTCGAAAAAAACAGGATGGGAGCCGGGGGTTTTATGTGACGGATATAAACAACGGAGATTTCCTTAGCTTTCCGAACATCAAGGGTCTCGAAGGTAAGTCAGAAATCAGGCTCAGGGCCCTGGCTCACGAGAAGGTCACTATTGAGCTCCGCGAAGGATCTCCTGAAGGGAAAATCCTGGGCACCTGCAAGCTAAAAGGCAAACAGGATAACAGACATTCTCCTGTTTACACCCTTGATTTTCCGGTACAATCCGGACCTGTGGACCTCTGCTTCGTATTCAGGGGGAAAAAGGCCAATCTGCTGGATTTTGATTCTTTCGAATTTTTATAGTGTCATTATTGCTTAGGTGTTATGATTATGGACAGATATGCTAATCTTTTTATTTTGAGTCTGTTTACCCTGCTTACTTCATGCTACCCGGAGGCTCACAGGCAGGAAAGTACACCGCTTAATGACCAGGCCATACGTACTGTGGCAGATGAAGTGTCATCTCAGCAATACCAGGACTATCAACTGGACATAGAAAGTATGGGGCAGGGTTTGTATGGCGGACAAAAATATGATATGGGCTACCGGAATCGCGACTTTCACCTGGAGAATGGTCCCTCGAAGGGCCCCAG
>JAOZLK010000124.1:6346-9719 GCA_029934875.1 Bacteroidales bacterium
ACTGAAGCTTTCCCTGCAGGGTGAATATATCAATGTGATAGGGGAGATTACCGGGACCATCAGTCCTGAGAACATCTACATCATCGGGGCTCATTACGATCATATCGGGGGTGATCGTCCAGGCGGTGATGACAATGCTTCAGGGACGGCTGGAGTACTTGAAGCCGCCAGGGTTCTGAGTGGATACCAGTTCGAATCAAGCATCCGTTTCATCGCCTTTAATGCAGAAGAGGACGGTTTGCTGGGAAGCCGTGATTATGTTAAAAACCATGTAATTCCCGAAGGTGAAAGGATTGTGGGTATGATCAACCTGGATTTAATCCTCCGCCCGGGTTCGGATCGTGATTCCCTGTACATCATCGATGCAGAACTTGAAGCAAGGAGCAGCCACCAGGCTTCCTGGAACTGGGCCCTGGCCTTCCGGCAGGCTGCCCTTGATTATGTCCCCTCCCTTGTGGTGGATGAAAATCTCATCGATGGTGTATCTTCCAGCGACAATGACTCCTTCCTCGAGCAGGGAATCCCGGCTTTCCTGGTCATCGAAAATTCAGATCCTGACTGGGGTGAAGCCAATCCTTATGTGCACCATTATGAAGATGCTTCCGACAGGCGTGCCAACAATCCGGACAGTTCGGGTGGGGCGAGTTATAATTATGAATTTGCTGCGGATATCACCCGAACTGCAGTGGCCCTTCTGGCACAGGAGGCTGTTATTCTGTCCGGCGATCAATAATAAAAATGATTACGTTTAAATCCTGAATTCCATGAAATTCCGTGTCCTAATTTTCCTGCTGTTTTTCCTGGCAAACAGCGCCTTTGCACAAAGCCTTGATTCAGTTTTTTCCAGTGTGAAATACCGCTGCATAGGGCCCTTCAGGGGGGGGCGCTCGGTGGCAGTTAGTGGTACCCCCGGTGATCCCTTCACCTACTTCATGGGCACCACGGGAGGAGGCCTCTGGAAAACCAGCGATGCGGGCCAGTACTGGACCAATATTTCTGACCCTTATTTCAAAACGGGTTCAGTAGGTGCGGTGAGTGTCTCTGAAAGTGAAACAAACGTGGTATACTGCGGAATGGGAGAGCATGCTCCCCGCGGGGTAATGACCTCCCATGGAGATGGGGTATATAAATCCTCGGATGCAGGTAAAACATGGAAAAAAACGGGATTGGAAAAAACCCTGCACATTTCAAGGATCGTGATCCACCCCAAAGACCCTGATATTGTATATGTGGCAGCTGAGGGAGCACTTTATGGCCCCACCATGGAACGAGGAGTATACAGGTCCCTGGATGGAGGCAAAACATGGTCAAATATACTGTTCGTAAATGAACTCACGGGTTGTTCCGAGCTGTCCATGGATAAGAATAATCCCCTGGTGCTCTATGCTGCCATGTGGGAACACCAGAGAAAACCCTGGAAGGTGATCAGCGGAGGAGCCGGAAGCGGTCTGTATAGAAGTACGGATGGGGGAGAAAGCTGGAAGAAGATTCATAAAGGTTTGCCGGAAGAGAAAGGAAAGATGGCAGTGGCTGTTTGCCCTTCAAATTCGGACAAAGTTTATGCACTCGTCGAGAGCGATAGCAATAAGGAGCTGGGAGGCCTGTTTATCTCAAACAATGGCGGTGAAAAATGGACACGGGTAAGTGGAGATCACCGCCTGGTGCAGCGTGCCTGGTTTTACCTGGAGCTATTTGTTGACCCGGTGGACGAGCATACGATATATGCCCTGAGTTCCTCGGCACTACGTTCCATCGACGGGGGGAAAACCTGGGAACGGCTGACCGGAACCCATGGTGATTATCACGATCTGTGGATCAATCCGGACAATGCGAAGAACTTGGTCATTGCCAATGACGGCGGGGCAGCTGTCAGCTTCAACGGAGGCAGTAGCTGGTCGGCCCAGGACAAAATGCCCACTGCACAATTTTACCGCGTTAATGTGGATAATGACTTTCCCTATAATGTTTATGGCGGACAGCAGGATAACAGCTCGGTAAAAATAGCCAGTATGGCCATGGACGGATCAGGGATTGACCAACGCCACTGGACATACTCTGCCGGTGGAGAAAGTGCCTTCCTGGCCTTTGACCCGGATGATCCGGGACTTGTGATGGGGGGAAGTTACCAGGGCACCATCGAGTTGCTGGACACCAGGGCAGGGGCTGCTACTCATATTATGGCGGCCCTTATTCAGTACCTGGGGCGCGATGCCAAAGACATGAAATACAGGTTTAACTGGAATGCGCCCATTATCCGTTCACAGCATGAACCAGACACTTATTACCATGCTGCACAGCTACTGCTGCGTACACGGGATATGGGCCAATCATGGGAGGAAATATCTCCGGATCTGACCCGCAATGAAAAATCAAAACAGGGAAAGGGTGGCGGACCCTATACCAATGAAGCCGTGGGTGCAGAAAACTATGGAACCCTGAGCTACGTGGCCGAATCACCTCATGAAAAAGGCGTGATCTGGACCGGCAGTGATGATGGTCTTGTGCATCTTAGCCGGGATGGGGGAGAACAATGGCAAAATTGTACTCCAAAGAATCTGGAGGAATGCCAGATCAATGCTATTGAAGTATCTCCCCTTGATCCTGCCACTGTATATATCGCTACCACACGTTATAGATTTAATGATTTTAGCCCTGCTTTGTATAAAAGCACCGACTATGGGAAAACCTGGAGCAATATCAGTTCCGGTATTCCTGATGGTGCTTTTACCAGGGTGGTCAGGGAAGATGAGAAGCAGAAAGATTTGCTCTTTGCCGGAACCGAGACCGGGATCTTTATCTCCTGGAACGGGGGTAAAAAATGGCAGCCCTTCAATTTGAATCTGCCCCATGTGCCTGTCACAGACCTGATGATTAAACATGGTGATTTGATCGTAGCTACAGCCGGCAGGGCATTCTGGATCCTGGACGACCTGGAGGTTTTCAGGCAGTATGAGGCAAATTCCTTTGGCCTTTATGAACCCGAGGCATCGGTGATCGGCAACTGGAGCAGTCCACTCAACAGGACCAGCCAGCAATTCACAGGCCTTGCCCGCCAGAACGGCATCAATCCTGCCAATGGGGTGGTGATCTACTACCACCTGAAGGATACTGCCGATCTGAACCTGGAAATCAGGGATCAGGCCGGCCGGCTTGTGCGGGCCTTTAGCTCAGGCAAGGATAAATCATACCGGAGCTACCCGGGAGCACCTGGTCCGGACCCGCGTCTGCCAACAGCCAGGGGATTAAATCGATTTGTCTGGGATATGCACAATGAAGGGATCCCAGGTGTACCAACTGCTTACCTGGAGGGTTATTTAAAGGGACACAAGGTATCCCCGGGTGTCTATTTTATAAGCTTAAAAGCAGGAGATCC
>JAOZLK010000661.1 GCA_029934875.1 Bacteroidales bacterium
CAGGACATCCCAATGGGCAGGAGATGAGCTCTACCTGCTTTTTCAGACTAATTTTGAAAGGATCTGGCGAAATTCGGGCAATGCTGACTATTTCTACTATTCGCTGAAAGAGAAAAGTATGCAGTCCATTGTTGAGGACGCTTTCACTGCCCAGTTATCTCCTGACGGTAAAATGGTCGGCTACGGGAAAGATGGTAATCTTTTCACCTTTGATCTTGCCTCGGGGAGGCATACACAGCTTACCAGCGATGGAGCCGACAAGTATTACAACGGTCGCTTCGGATGGGCCAACGAGGAGGAGTTTGGACTTGTTCAGGCCTGGGAATGGTCAAACGACAGCAGGTTCATCGCATTCTGGCAATCGGATGAGCGGGAGGTTCCCATTTATCAATTGACAGATTTTTCTGGACAGCATCCCGAATACATGGAAATCCCCTACCCCAAGGTAGGCGATACTCCACCTGTCGAAAGACTGGGAATCCTGGATGTACAGAGTGGAGAGAAGAAATGGCTGGACCTGGATCCTGAAGGTGGATATATGCCCAGGATTTACTGGACAGCCCGGGAGAATACCCTGGCCGTGGTATGGATGAACCGTGCCCAGAATCACCTCAAACTCTATATGTTTGATGTGGTCACCGGTCAGAAATCCATGGTCATGGAGGAGCAATCAGAAACCTGGATCGACATCTTTGATTTCTTCGCCGGTGAGATACACCTCCTCTATTTCCCTGCGGACATGGAATCCTTTTTCTGGATCTCTGACCGCTCAGGCTATTCACACATTTACCAGTACGATTATGAGGGAAAGCTATTAAACCAGAATACTAAAGGTGAATACGATGTGGTTAGCATCAAGGGAATTGATTCAAAGAAAAAGATGCTCCATTATCTCTCCTGCGAAATTTCTCCCATGGAGCGAAATATTTTCAGCGGCAAATTTAACGGCAAAAGCAAGAAGAGGATCACAACTGCTCCCGGAAATCACCGGGTAAATATGTCACCAAAGGGTAACTATTTCATTGACAGCTACTCAGATATATCCTCACCCTCCAGTATCGATCTTAGAAATGGAAAAGGAGAGTTGATCACCCAACTCGCCGGACACGATGGGGCCACCGCCCTCCTGGAAGCTCACGAATATGCCGGGAAAGAGTTGTTTACATTTACGACTTCCGATGGCCAGGTCATCGACGGATACATCATCAAACCCATGCACTTTGATTCGGCAAAGAGCTACCCGCTGATCATGGATGTGTACGGAGGCCCGGGAGCCCAGGGAGTCTATAACACATTTGAAACCAATGGTTGGCACCAGTGGCTGGCTCAAAACGGCTATGTGATTGCCAACATCAATAACCGCGGGAATGGTGGATACGGGAGCGCCTTTGAAAAATGTGTATACATGCACCTTGGAGAGCTGGAAACGCGTGACTTTGCAGAGGCTGCACTCTTTCTTTCAGAGAATACCTGGGTTGACAGAGAGAATATTGCCATAATGGGTCACAGTTACGGAGGATTCTCAGCCGGTATATCATTGCTGACCCACGGGGATGTTTTCAAGGCTGGAATCGTAGCATCCGCCACAGCCAATCATCTCAATTATGATAACATCTATACCGAACGGTACATGGGCCTCATTGATCAGAACGCGGAAGGCTATATGCAAAGCTCCATGATTACCCATGCTGGACAACTTAAGGGTGAGATGATGCTGGTTCACGGTCTTATGGATGACAACGTACACCCACAGAATGCCTTTCAACTGGTAAAAGCACTGATAGATAATCAGAAGACCATCGATCTGAAGATTTTCCCCCCGGGTACCCATGGCCTTGCCTACGACATGAAGAGCAGGATATTCCTTTATAGCCAGTATATGGATTTTTTTGAAAAGCACCTGAAATAGATCAGGAGAAGATAATGACCCCATGACGCTTATTCGCTATACACTTTTCTTCTCGGTAATTTTACTGAACACCGCATGCAGGCCAGGGCCTGGAACTCCCATTTCCTTTGATCCGGAGAAGGGCACCTTTGTTCTTGTAAACGGAGATCGCCATTCTGGCCCACATAAGCTGGAAATCAATGGCTTCAATGCACTCGAACAGGGACACCTGTTTCGGGGAAAGGACAGCGTGGTGGTGATTGCATCCAGGGGTGGATTGGATGTAATTTGTGTATTCAAGGAAGCGGGGAAGCAGACTGACATGTATATATCACTGCATAATCCATCTGACAGCCACCGGGAAATCAGCAGTCTTAAATTGCCTTGCCCTGAAGGATGCAAGACCATTAGTTATTCCGGAACTGAACCTGGCTGCGATGCTGATCGCCTCTGGCAGTGGCTGAGGGAGGATGCAGGGGAGTCTTCAGGCTGGTCACTGATGCTCTCAGCTTCATCTCTTGTCCTGCTTCCAGAAGAGCGGATCATCCTGCCTCCGCTTCGCTTTTTTTCCCATCTTTGTTCTGAATAAAGCTTCTCCATGAAACACGTGGTTCTACTGTACACCCTGCTCCTGCTCCTCACCTCCTGTGCCACCCAGGAGGTTTGTGATGATGATGACCAGTCCTACATGGTGGCAAGGTTTAAAACCCTTGAGAATGACGGACTTGTAGGTGACACCATTCTGTCCGGGATGAGCATATACGGTATCAGGGAGGGAAAAGCCGACAGCCTGCTTTATGATTTACTTTCAATGAGCAAGGCGGAACTACCCCTTGATCCGAACAATGATATTAGCCGTTTTGTACTAAACAATGGCATTAGCATAGATACACTTTTTCTTACCCACTCCAGCGAGGTATACCTGATTAACTATACCTGTGGATTTGCCTCCAGGTTCACCCTGGAGCAATACACATCTGCCCGGGGCTGGATTAAGGATTTGGAGTTGAGAGATGGTAAAATTGATGCAGAACTTGAAACTGATGAGGAGCATCTCTGGATATATTTTTAGCGG
>JAOZLK010000125.1 GCA_029934875.1 Bacteroidales bacterium
AATGGAATACGGGCGATACCCTTCAAACCCTGGAGACCTTCGTATCGCTGCACCAGGGAGACTATTTTGAAACCCTCGCCCGTTATTCGGAAGTAATGCAGGCCAAAGGGATAGAATTTGCCCCCTCGGAAGATGCAGCCTTTGAAAGTATCTGGTGCGGATGGGGCTATGAGCGAAAATTCACCACGGCAGATATTATCCAGACCCTCCCCAAAGTAAAAGAGCTGGGCATAAAATGGGCGGTGATTGATGATGGCTTCCAGATTGCTGAAGGCGACTGGCGGGTGGATACCCGGAGGTTTCCGGGCGGATCGAAGGATATGATAAAGATGGTGGATGCCATCCACGCCCACGGCCTGAAAGCAAAACTATGGTGGGCACCCCTGGCAGCCGATCCGGGCAGCAAGGTACTGGAGGACCACCCACATGCACTGTTGATTAATGAGGCCGGCTCGCCCCAGTATATTACCTGGTGGGACAGCTACTACCTCTCCCCTGCCAGTGACGAAACCATGAAGCATACCATGGAAACCCTGGATATGTTTTTCGACCAGTGGGGATTCGACGGACTGAAAATGGATGGCCAGCACATGAATGCTGTCCCGGCCGATCACAATTGGGAACGCCCCCTGGAGTATCCTGAAAAATCCATCGAGATGCTTCCCCTCTTCTTTAAGGAGATCTATGAGTCGGCCCGTGAAAAGAAGCCCCATGCGGTGCTGGAGAACTGCCCCTGTGGTACCTGCATGTCCTTTTACAACATGCCCTACACCAACCAGGTGGTCTCATCGGACCCACTCAGCAGCTGGCAGATAAGGCACAAGGGGAAAACCTACAAAGCCATCATGCCCCATACTGCCTACTATGGCGATCATGTGGAACTGAGCGACGACAAAAGCGACTTTGCTTCCTCCTTCGGTATCGGCGCGGTCCTGGGAACCAAGTTCACCTGGCCTGCCGACAACCCCTATCAGAACGAGAGCCAGTTACTCACCCCGGAAAAGGAGATGGCCTGGAAATTCTGGTTCGATCTCTATCATGAAAAGATGCTCTCAAAGGAAAAATACCTGGGATCGCTGTACGATATTGGCTACGACCGGCCCGAAACCCACGTGATTGCCAAGGGCGACACCCTCTTTTATGCTTTTTATGATGAAAACTGGACCGGTAGCATTGAACTGAAAGGCCTGAACGAAACGCTTGATTATGTGGCCCTTGATTATGTTAACCGGGAGGAAATAGCAACTTTTGGAGGGAATGATCCGGTAATTGAGGCAACTTTTAAGGGCTCACTCTTGTTATCAGTATATCCCTTTAATTAGGAAATTTGTAAAAATAAGTGTTCGAAAGTTAATTGATATAATAATAACCTTTTAAAAGTTATCTGTATTTTAAATTCTTTTTTTATCTTTAGCATGTTAAAAAGATAAAAACCAATAGAAACCTTTATAAACTTCAAACCTTTGCACATGAAAAAGAATCGAATTGCATTTTTAAGCCTGGCAGCCTTTGTTATTGCTGCCCTGACTTTTGTCTCCTGTTCAGAAGATGATCCGGCACCAGCCCCGGTACCTGACTTCACTTCTGAGATTGATGACAAAACAGTCACTTTTACTAACACCTCTACCAACGCAACTTCCTACTCATGGGATTTCGGTGACAACACTTTATCTACTGACGAAAACCCGGTTCACGTCTATGACGCCTATGGCGACTATGATGTAAGATTAACAGCCAAGGGAGACGGTGGCGAAGAGATTAAGAAACAAACCATCTCTGTTGTTAAAGAATGGCCGGCAATCGCCATTGATGGTGACTTCAGTGACTGGGATGCTGTAGAATCATTCTACAGTGGATATGGAGATGCCAGCGGAAACCTGACGGAAGCCAAGGTTACCTCAGACGCTGCTGGTTCAAAACTCTACATTTACGTAAAAGGTGATCTTCAGGAAGCAAACCACGTGCTCCAGATCATTATTGATGCAGATGGCGATGCGGCAACAGGCTGGCAAACTCCCAACCTGGGCACGAATGGTGCCGAGTACCAGTTTGAGTATTACATTCAGCCCGGACCACCATGGTGTGGAACCTATGGATGGGATTCTGATCCTGCAGTACAGGACTGGCCATGGATTCTGGACATCACCAATGATCCGGATAATGGTGACATCAGTGAATCATCAGGCGTAATTGGAGATTCTGAGATTGAATTTGCCATCGAGACTTCCCTGATGAAGAACCCTGTGGTTGGCGATCAGGTAGGAATCTATTTCTGGGCCCAGAATATGGACTGGAACCAGGTGGGTCAATTCCCTCCGGTAGACGCCGAT
This sequence comes from Bacteroidales bacterium, assembly GCA_029934875.1. Taxonomy (GTDB): domain Bacteria; phylum Bacteroidota; class Bacteroidia; order Bacteroidales. Next base: position 2,331 of record JAOZLK010000125.1, read on the forward strand.
CCCCTGGAAGAGGTTAAAATGTTCTCTTTCCAATAGGATAAGCATATTTTTAAATGGATTTAAAAAGCCGCCCGGCCTTGATCGGGCGGCTTTTTTAGTACCTGAAAGATGACAGCGGAAGAGCAATACCCTGTTCAATGGGCTTGCCGCTAAAAACTAACATTAAGAAGAGATGGGGAAAAAAATCTGGTTGATATACGCACTGACTACAACCATCACCTGGGGATTCTGGGGTGCATTATCGAGTAATCCCATGGTGAACGGATTTCCATCCACCCTGGTCTACTGCATCTGGGCGCTGACCATGATTATTCCGGGTTTGGTAGTACTAAAGATTCATAATTGGAAGGTGCAGTTTGATAAAAAATCAATGATCTACGGATCTTTGATTGGCTTCCTTGGGGCAGGAGGGCAGCTCCTTCTATTCCAGGCTTTGAAAATGGGTCCCGCCTATCTTATTTTTCCCATCATTTCAATCTCACCGGTGCTTACCATCACCCTCTCCTTCCTGTTTTTAAAGGAACGAACCGGTGTCCTGGGCATTATTGGTATTATCCTGGCCATGGTGGCCCTGCCCCTGTTTGAAGTCAGCAAGGGCAGCGAGGCCAGTGAATTCGGCCTCCTCTGGTTCATCCTTGCAATCGTGGTACTCGCTGCATGGGGCTTACAGGCCTACTTCATGAAGCTGGCCAATAAACATACCGATGGCGGAAGCATCTTCTTTTACATGACAATCACCGCATTGATTCTCATTCCCATACCGCTACTGATGACCGACTTTTCGGCTGATATCAACTGGGGGATGAATGGCCTGTGGGCAACGGCCGGCGTACAAATTCTGAATTCCATTGGTGCCCTCTGCCTCGTATTTGCTTACAGGTACGGGAAAGCCATCGTAGTATCACCACTGGCCAATGCAGGGGCACCATTGATGACTGCAGTAATTTCCCTGCTCCTTATGGGTGTCATGCCATCTACTACGAAAATCATTGGTATCTCCCTGGCGGTTATTGCAGCGCTGTTGATCGCGCTGCAGCCTGAGGATAATGCCGCTTAATAAAAGACCATGATGAAAAGAATCCTAATGAAACAGCTTATGACAGCGGCGCTCAGCCTGACCTTCATTCTGGTCATATCCATGTCGTACCAGCAAGAGGCACATGGACAAAGCAGCACCATTGAATATCCTGCCACAAAGGAGGAGATTGCCAATCCCGAACGGGGCTGGTACGACGATTACTACAGCTACTCGGGGGGCAGCAGCATGGGAAATATTTTCAGACCCCTGAAAACCAAAGAGTTACTCTCTATGCGGGAAAACGATAATATCACCCTGATCCTGAGGCTCTTTTACCTGCATAAGTTCCTGGAAGAGGAGCAGGTAAGCCAGGAGTACCTGGATTGGATGCAGGCCGATTTTGACTCCATCCGCGCTGCAGGTGTTAAGTGCATCATCCGCTTCGCTTACAGTGCTTCCCAGAATGCTGCGGTGTGGGATGCTACCCCCGACAAAGTGTTTTCCCATATCGAATCGCTGGCGGGTGTTTTGGCTGCCAACGGGGATGTTATTGCTGGTGTTCAGGCCGGATTCATCGGTGCATGGGGTGAATGGTACTATACAAAGAATTTTGCAGGCCAGGGCTATGTGCCCGATGCCACCGACCAGGAGAACCGGCAAACCCTGGTTGAAAAGCTTCTGACTGCACTACCCGAACACGTAAGTGTACAGGGTCGTACACCCGCCATTATGAAAAACATTGTGGGAACGGACGATCCCATCTCCGAAGAAGAGGCCTTCAGTGGATCGATTAAATCCAGGACCGGCCACCACAACGATTGTTTCCTTGCCAATGCCTCCGACTATGGCACTTACACCAACCTGGAGGAGGACCTGGCCTACCTGCACGAAAGCACAAAGTATACCATCACCGGCGGTGAAACCTGTGATGCTTCAAACCAGTACAGCGATTGCGTGAATGGTGTGCCCCGAATGCTTGAACTCCACTGGACCTACCTGAACAGGGACTATAATAAAGACGTGTATGACAAGTGGAAGGAACAGGGATGCTACGAGGAAATCAACATTGCCATGGGTTATCGCATCCACCTGGAATCAGCTACCCTGGCTGACTCGGCCGAGGCAGGGGCATCCCTGCCCTTAAGCTTCAGCTTTAGCAACGAGGGTTATGCTGCACCCACACAGTATAAGCCAATCCAGCTGGTACTGACTCACGCAGTGAGTGGTGCTGAAACCATCCTGGATTACGAAGGCAGCAACAGCGACATTCGCTTCTGGCTCCCGGGTGAGGTCACCGCCGAGGGTGCGGTAACAATCCCGGCTGAGCTTCCGGACGGAAACTACCTTATGGCACTCCGCTTTGCCGACAAAGATCCCGGACTGTCGATGAATACGGCCTATTCTATACAGCTTGCCAATGCCGGAAGCTGGGATGCTGAACGGGGACTTAACCTGCTCAATCACATGCTAAGCGTGGGTGCCGGTGGCGAGGGAGCCCTTCCGGGAACACCTTCCGATCTGGCCGGAAGCACGCTTAGTGAAACGGAGATCGACCTGAGCTGGACCGATGAATCGGACAATGAGACCGGATTTGAGATCCTTCGGGCGGAAGATGATCTGATCTGGGAAAAGATTGCCGAAACCGGCCCCGATACAGAAAGCTACAGCGATCAGTCCCTGAACAGGGGCCGATTTTATCACTATATGGTTCGGGCCATCAACAGTTATGGCAGTTCCCCCTGGTCCGATAGCCTCTCAATTGCTACCCTGGGACTTGGTGTACAAGCACATGCTCTGCCAGTGGCTGAAATATATCCCAATCCGCTTTCTGAAGGGATGCTTACCATCGCATTCACCGACAGGCTGGAAAAGAAGATCCTGATCACAGACCTCGCGGGCCGGCAGGTTTACAGTAGACTTAGCTCTGAGGCCCAAATCCAGATCAGCAAGGAGGAACTGCAAGCCGGGGTATTACTGGTCACTGTAATCCAGGATGAAGGGGCAAGTAGCACAAGTATCCTTGTTCTGTAAAGTCAATAGTTATCTGTAAAGTCAATAGTTAATGAAGAAAATCATCAGAAACCTTTGCATAGGTTTTTTTGCCGTGCTCATTATGGCCAACCTGGGTCTTGCCTGCGAAAAAACTCCCGATCCTATCATTGAGCCTGAAGATACCATCAGCCTTGTTGTTGACGATACCATCCGTCCGCTTGCAGCATTTTCCTATATTGCAAAGCACCTGGAGGTAACATTCACCAACGAATCGCAAGATGCCAGGAGTTACACCTGGAGATTTAATGACGGGACCTACCAGGAGGTCGTGGAGCACCCGGTTCATACCTTTCCCAGGACAGGTCTGTTCGATGTCCTGTTAATTGCCAGGAGCGTTGACAAAATCAATGACACCATCATTCAACAGGTGGAGGTATTCAGGGAGGAGAAGCCTGTAAATCCCAATTTCACCCTGGAGAGCCCCTATAAAAACCTTGACAACTGGTACCGTGGACAGATGCATGTTCATTCCACCGATTCGATTGACGGGAAACTGGTGGGGAGCCCCGATGCCGAAGATCCACCCGATGTGATGATGAAAACATACAGGGATAAGGGATACGACTTTGTGGCGCTCACCGACCACTGGGTCTATACCGTCGATCCGGAAGTTGAAGGGGTCCTCTATATCTCCGGAGAAGAGGTCGAAGCCGATCTTGATGGAAAAGGTGTGCATGCCAATATCTATAACATCTTCGACACCATCCCCAATGGCACTACCACCGAAGATCTTATCGCCATGGAGGGAAGCTTTACTCAGTTGAATCACCCCACCCGATCAAGTGTGATGTATCATCACATAGACAATTCAGGAGTCGGACTGTGGGCCATCGAGGTCTCCAACTGGTATAATAAAAAGCCCATGGATCTTTTGCTATGGGATAACCAGATCACAAAGGGCAAAAGGGTATGGTGCAATGCAGGCGACGACATGCACGATGCGGGAGGCGCCGGACACAATGCGACCATGGTCAACAGCCAATCCAATACCCTGGAAGATATTATGGCCAACCTCCTGGCCGGTAACTTCTATGCCACCGAAGGTGGTCCCGACTTTGTGCACATGGATATCACCACCTCGGGCAAAACCATTACCTGCACCACTAACAATGGAAGCCGGATTAAATGGTATAAAGAAGATATGCTCCTGGTGAAAGAGACCTCTGGTGGTTCAGACAGCTATACACCGACTGGGAATGAGGTCTTCATCCGGGTGGAGGTGCAGATGGAAAAGGACGATGACAGGGACGGCATTCCAAATACGGCCTTCTCCCAAGCTATCTTTTTGGTATACCCCTGAGTCCATATCATTGCCAAGAATCAGAAAATATACTTTTTCATTTAAGCCGTAAAAAAATCTCAGAAGTAATCTCCCAACCGAGAGATTACTTCTAAGACTAAACCAAACTAAACTAAAACTACTAACTATGAAAGCTATCTTTAAAAAATCATAAAACGGTTCACGCTCCACTGATCATGCTGATTCACTTTCAAGAGGTAGATCCCGTGTTCCAGTTCCCCGGTTGAAATGCTAAGGGGGTTTTTAAGCGACCTTCCACTCAATACCTGTATGCCCATGCTGTCATATACCTGGTAATCCAATTTGCTGCCATCGCTGCTCCCTTCCAGGTAAAAAGAGTCCCCTTTCCGAACGGGATTGGGATATGGGAGATTCCGGTAAGTCTTCTGTAAAAAAGCTTCCTCCACACCCGTCACTTCCTGGGTACCAAAAAACTGGATCTCCTGTCCCTCAAGCAGCTTATCTGATTCGATGGTGATCTCCGCACCGGCAGCACTGGCAGCCACTCCAACAAGCAGGGTGTCTCCCCTGGAGAGTAATTTCAGAGAAGTCTCCGAGCGCACTCCATCTACAGCTATATAGGCATCATAATAGATGGGAGCAGGTCCACGATTTGTAATTTCAACCAGGCTCGAGTCGGAACGCGAGCGGATGCTCACCAGCTTGAATCTGTATCCACTGGCCATGCTTGCTTCCTTAATCCTTTCCATGCTCTGGTAGCGTGGCTGATCGTTCCCAAACATGTAGCTGATGTGAAAATCCATGGCAAAGTCCTCAAAGGGTTTTCCGTAAGGTCCGTCGGGATAATCCAGCACGTGTTCCTGGTCATAGGAGGAATAATAGCTGAATTCGCCACCAGCAGGCGAGGTACGATAGCGCTCCCTATCGAAGAAATTCCATCCGGAAGTATTATATCCGCTGTGGTTCTTGTGCATGAAGGAATCGTCAAATAAACCGAAGGGAATATCCTTCAACTGCGGTTTCGCCTTGAAAGGTGTATACTTATCATCGGCTGCATCGATGGAGATGCTCCAGGGTATACTTTTGAAGGTAGTATCAAGGTGGTGGAAAAATTCCTCCTGGAACTCCTTGCTGGGAAAGGTTCCTCCCAACACGAAGGGACCGCTGTAAATGTGGTACTCGGCCCAGAGTCCGAAGCCCACCTGGATAAAGGCCAGCCGGGGATCGTCCCCGTAGCGCTCAGCAAATTTGGTATAGAACTCCATGGTGAAGCGCTTCAGCTCAGGGTGAGTCCAGTCGGGAAAGTGGGTATCTTTCCCTTCTGACTTCCCTACAGTCTCCTCGTAATCTTCCAGGTTCAGGATGTACTCCGGAACGGAAGTCTCGTAGCCCGGGTAGACATAGCGGAAGCGGAAAATGACCTGGTGGCCCCTGGAGGCAGCTAGGTCCAGTTTCTTCTCCACGGGTTCCCAGTTATAAACCCCCTTTTCACTCACCACATCCTTAAAGAGCATGTAGGAGAATTCCAGGGAAATGGCATCAGTCGCCACATTTGAGGAAGTGGTCCAGAAAACAATCCCGGTCATGGGCTGCACCCTGTCTATGCTTTTCTCCAGGTAGACTTCCTCCCATTCACCCTGTGAATGGACAGGAAGCCATAGCAGGAGCAGAATCAGTCCGCTGATCCCTCGCCTGGTAGAACTAATCATTCTGATTGCAAAGAGGATTGTAAGCAATTTCCTGCGACTGCGGTATGTAATAGATCTGCCTTGGACCATTAAATGGATAGATGTCCGATTCTCCGTCTACGTTCTGGGCTGAACTGAAAGAACGGTCAAGGTCAATTTTATTACGGAGCAGGTCGTCGCGGCGGTGCCCTTCAAAGGCCAGTTCCAGCCGGCGCTCATTCAAGACAGCATCCAGAACGCTTGCAAATCCGTGGGAGGCCAGGTTCCCGGTGGTGATCAACTCATCACCCGACAGTCCGGCCCTCTCCCGTATGGCATTTACATCGTCAAGTGCCAGCTGATCCTCCCCCAGGTGGGTGTAAGCCTCAGCCCTGTTAAGCAGCACTTCGGAAAGGCGCAGGAAAATGGGCGAATGCGTGGTGGGAATCCCGTTCTGATAGGAAAATTTGGTCATGTAAATCTTTTCGTAGGAGGTTCCCTGGTATAATACCGGATCGCCACTGTCGTTGAAAATGGTATCCAGCAACTGGTTCCTTACATCATGCGGATACTTCGAAATGAGTTCGCGATAAGGCTGTGAAGGGAATATCTCGCCCCAGCCTCCATCGCCGTTATACATGGATCCAATTGCTCCGGTACTCCGGTTTTCAGTATCATCATGGTAAAGGATGAACATGGCCTCGCTGGAAGTGGCTGAATTTTGCAGGGCATGGATGTAGGAATCCCTGGACTCAAGCTGGAAGGGTGAATTCCCGTCCAGCACCATGTTGGCAACGGCCACCACCGAATCATATTGCTCGGTGAAGAGATAGGCCCTGGATAAGTAGCCCAATGCGGCTGCCCTGTTTCCATACTTGATTCCGTCGGAAGCCCGGCTGGTCATCAGGTTGGCTCCTGTCCAAAAGTCGTTAATGATCTGTTTATAGGTTTCCCCCACAGTGGACCTGGCTTTTGCATCAGAAGCCTCGAGGGTAGTTCGCAGAATCACCCCGTCGTTCTCCAGTCCGTGTGAAGGGGGAAAGGAAAACAGGCGGGCCAGATCGAATAAGACCATTCCACGGTACATGTAGGACTCACCAATATACTGCCTGGACTCATCAGATGTGCCCTCACCTATCACCGCATTGTTGATAACCTGGTTGCAGTTCAGAATAATCTTGTATCCCGTGGCCCAGAGGTAGGAAGTATTTTCCTGTGATAATATATGAGCCCTGTTGAAGGAGAGCCACAGTGGATCGGTGGTACTTTTTACAATTAATACATTGTCTGAAGGGAATGCGGTGGTCTGAAAGAGTACCCTTACATAGACATTGTTGGC
>JAOZLK010000126.1:0-5386 GCA_029934875.1 Bacteroidales bacterium
ATCATGAGGTTCATCATCTGTTTACTTTCAGGGCGCTCTTTGTAAATGATGTGCCTGACCATGGTTTCCACTGCCAGAGCCCCCTGCCTGCGGCCCTCCTCCTCAATGAGAAAGTCTATGCTTTCATCCATTACCCTCGCCCTGTTTGCTTCGATAAGGTCGTGACCAATGAGTAAGGGTTTCCTTTCCGGCTTAAGCTTTCTCAATGCTGCAGCAATCTTGTGGACCCGCGATCCGGTGACATAGATGGCGTGCGGAATCTCCTTGTCCAGTTGTTCGGCAAGCTGATTGTCGATCTCCTTCTGGCTGCCTTTGTCCTCCATCTCCAGGGTGCTGAAACTGTATTCATTCTGCAGATGCTTTTCGGCAAAGTAGCTCATGAAGCCGCTTTCCCTGGCCAGAAAGGCATACATCTGGCTCAGGTTTTTTGATACATTTAAGGTCCATACCTTTTTCATTCCCGGTATGTGTCGGGTAACCTGGTGAATGAGCCTGGCAACAGTCTGTCCTGATTGAACCGGGTTCTTTCCAATAAAGGAGAGGGAGGGAACGCCGTCAATGTCTGAATCAATGAGGATGAAGGGTTTGTTATGCTGGAAGTAGGATCGGGCCAGCATGACACTCTCCCTGTACGAGGAAGGGCTCAGGATGATGCCGTCTGTAAGCTCGTCAGCCATTTTCATTCCCTCGTGGTAAAATTGATCCCGGTTGGTGTATTTATGCTGTATAGCATGGATGTCAAATCCCTGCTCTTCAAATTGTGCGATGGCCTCCCTGATTCCCAGGTTCGGCAGTTCCCAGAATTCGCCTTTGCGATAGGATGGCAGCAGGATTCCCAGTGTAAGCGATCTTTTGCTGGCCAGCGCCCGGGCGCTGAGATCGGGTTTGTAATCCAGCTCCTTCATGATCTCCAGAATCCGTTTTTCCACTGCTGCCGCTACCTTTCCGCGATTGTGAATCACGCGGTCGACGGTCCCGATGGAGCAGCCTGCCTTTTCGGCAATGTCTTTGATTCTGATATGGTTCCCGTTTTCCCGTGCCACTTTTCCTGTCTTCTGTTTTTTTCTGAAGATTAGATTTTACGGATTATCTCATGGCTAAATTAGTTAAAAACTCAGATATAGCAAATAGTGTGTGCGTACACACATTTTATTTGATGAGAGGGAAAATTATCATATATTTGCTTTGCTTTGATTGAAATTGTAATTTGATTATATGTTGAGAAGAGGAAGAATCCTGTTTTATTTTGTGCTGATCATGATGGTTCTTGCTCCTGCAAATGAGGCGTTTGCGCAGGGTCGGGGGGGCATCAAAGGGGTTTTGACGGATGCTCAGAGCGGAGAAGCATTGATGTATGCCAATGTTGCCCTGTTGGGAACTACAACCGGGACAGTTACCGATGTAGAGGGAAAATTCCAGTTGTTGAATATTAAACCAGGCACCTATACCCTGATTTTCAGCTACATCTCTTATAAGGACATAGAGCAGGAAATTGAGATTGTAGCCGACCAGGTAAAGGAGGTGGACGGATCCTTGCAAATCGAATCCATCATGGGTGAGGAGGTCGTGGTGACGGCCATGATGCGTGGTCAAACCGCTGCCATTTCTCAGCAGATAAATTCCAATACCATTGTGAATGTGGTGTCGAAGGAGAAGATTATGGAGCTTCCCGATCAGAATGCTGCTGAAACCGTGGCGCGTCTGCCAGGGGTTTCCCTGGTTCGGGACGGGGGAGAGGGAACCAAGGTTACCCTCAGGGGGATGGCCCCCAGGTTTAATTCTATTACCATTGATGGGGTCAAGGTTCCATCCACATCGGACCAGGACAGGTCGGTGGATCTGAGCATGTTCTCAACAGATGCCCTGTCAGGGATTGAGTTTTATAAGGCCTTACTTCCCGACATGGATGCAGATGCTATTGGCGGACAGATTAATTTTACCTCCAGGACCGCCTCGGGTGGTTTCCATGGAAATGTTAGAATGCAGACAGGCTATAACCACCTTTCCAAGAGTTATGGTCAGTTCAAGGGAAGTGCTTCCCTGGAGAACAGATTTTTTGACGACAGGTTTGGTGTTATTGTGGGAGGCGGAGTGCAGAGAGCCGACCGCAGCTCGGAAGGATTTACCGGCGATTTTGCCACTGAATCGGGGAAAGACGCCGATGGGAATACCATTTTCACAGTGAGTAAATTCAATCTCTCCGACAAGCAGGAAGTGCGTTACCGCTACAATGCAAATGCCACTCTTGATCTGCGGCTAAAGACCGGCTCCATTGTTTTCAGTACCAACTATGGACAGACCAACCGGGAAGAGATTCGGCAAAGACGCCGCTACAGGGTAAGTGCTTCCTACCAGGAGTACGACCTAAGGGAAACTCATTCCGAGAACATGGTGCTTTCGAATCGACTGAAAGGGAAACACCTCTTTTTTGATCGTCTTGAATTGGACTGGTCCGGATCCTATTCGCTCTCACGCAATGAAAGACCTTATGTGAGCACCATGCGATTCAGAGAGATTGGTGCCTACAACCTGAGTTCCGAATCAACTTACGATGACATTGTGAATTCGGCAAAGAATAAGCTGGATGCTACATGGCTGAAGGATGTCTATTCAGACACCTATTCAACGAAAGACGATAACTGGTCCCTCCAGGCCAATCTGAAGTATCCCTTCAGCATGGGGGACAAAGTAAAAGGTTATGTGAAGGCGGGAGGAAAGTATCGTTCAAAGTACCGGACCAATGACATTAATCGTATATGGACGCAGCATTTTGTGGGCCAGGAAATCATTGGAGATGGAACGGAACAGCCCGATTGGGATGTTGACTATAGCAATAACTGGATTTTGATGAGTTCTTTCCAGGGTGACTATTATGCCCAGGATTTTGGAAGATTTTTTGACAAGACTTACTACATGGGCCCCGGACCCGACCCGGTCAACGGACCGCTTCTCGATGCGGGCAAGGTTGATGCCTTTAAGACTCAATATGCTGATTACTATGTGCCCGATCCCACCAAGGATTTGTCGGACTATGAGGCCGGAGAGGACATTTCGGCAGGGTATGGGATGGTGAATTTTTCATTTTTTGACCGGGTAGATCTTATTGCAGGATTGAGGTATGAAAGAACCCAGAACTCTTATCGTAGCATATATGGTTCACCCCAGGTGGATGAGGACGGAAACGTCGAGAATATTACAGGCCTGGTGGATACAGTGGGAAACCGGGTCCTGGACCAGTGGCTTCCCAATGTCCATTTGAAGATTGATTTGCTGGAGTGGGCCAACCTGCGGCTGGCAGCCACCAGGTCCCTGAACCGCCCCAATTTCTTCAGCCTGGTGCCCTGGGAGATTGTGAACTGGGGAGAGAGCTATGCAGAAAGGGGAGAACCCAACCTGGCCCATATGACAGCATGGAACTATGATGCCATCCTGTCCATGTTCGGAAAATTCGGACTCTTCACTGTAGGTGGTTTTTATAAGGAGATAGAGAATATAGATTACACGCTGACATCCCGGGTCTTTGATAAGGAGGACCCCATCTATGGGCTTTATTTAACCCGGCCGGTAAATGCCGAGGGCACCTCAACCGTTCTGGGTTTTGAACTTGACCTGCAATCGCACTTGAGGTTTCTGCCCAAACCCTTTAACGGGATTGTTATCTCTGCCAATTATACTCATCTGAAATCAGAAACACTCTATCCCATCTCCATTATTGAAACCGAGGATGTTTTCCCCTACAACTCAACGGTAAGGGATACGGTAAGAAGTGGCAATATGCCCGGACAGGTAGACGACCTGGTAAACCTTTCCATCGGATACGAATACAAGGGCTTCAGTGCCCGGGTATCCATGATTTACCAGGGTTCGAGTCTTTTTGTGGATGAGGAAGCTGAAATGGGCAGGCTGGCTACCAGTGTGGGAACAACCCCGGACAAGGATAACTACGTGGGTAAATCCACCCGGTGGGACCTGGTGGTCAAACAAAGGATCAAAGATTTCCAGATATTTCTCTATGTGAATAATTTCACCAATGTGAAGGAAACAAACTATCTTTCAGGCTCTGTCAATCCATTGATAACCAGTAGTTATGTCTACGGGATGACCATGGACCTGGGGGTGTCCTACAAGGTCTAACTAATAATAAATGATGGTTAAGTATTACTAATTAAAAACAAATGAAGATGAAGAAAAACTACTTTTTTTTAGGATTAATGATGCTGCTCATGGCCTTTGTTGCCATGGATGCAAGCGGACAACGCTATGTTGATGTAGATCCCGGGATCGGTACCCTGAACGAGGCCATTAATAGTGACACTACTGGCACGGGCGACCGGGTGGATGAGAATACCATCTACCGGCTTCAACGTGGAAATGAGGCATACTACGGTCTGACCGGTTCCGTATCCAACAGCGGCTATCCGCTGACCATAATTGCTGCCGATGGCGATGGCGCCATGCCCTTTCTTCAGCCAAGGGATGAGGGAGATGGATCCTCCAGGGCTTTCCGGCCTAAGGGTGATATACTCCTCGTGGGACTTCATGTAACCAACCTCGACCAGCTGGGTGGACTGAATGACAGGATTCTCAGGTGCAGTGCTGAAGATATTCGGGTGGAGATTGTTGATTGCTGGTTCGACCAGGCCAGTCAGTCCTTCATTCGGGTTGATGACCCCGGTATGACCATTGTCGTTAGAAACTCTGTGGTAAGCAACATTGGCCAACCCAAGGATCCCAATAACGGACGAGGAATCGATGATCGGGGTAACGACATTGATTCGGTTATAATTGAGAACTCTACCTTTTTCAATGTGACCAGTCGTTTAATACGTGACGATGGTGGTGTGATTGACTATGCCAGGGTGAACAACAACACCATTGTTAATGTAGCTCAAATGGGAATCACTTTTGGTCCTATCGGGACGCTGGAAATGAACGGCAACCTGATGATGAATGCAGGCTTCCTTCCCATGGATAATGATAACGATTGGATTGTTCTCTCAGCTGATGCGGTTGATGGTGTAGCTCCTGTAGTAAGCATGTCCAACAACTCTGCCTACATGGATACCACTAAAGTGACCGACTACCTGAATGATACCACCACGATCACACCTTTCATGAACGAAACCCTGATGGCTGCCATGGAGGCTTCAGATGCTCCGAACTGGAATATGAATGTTGAATTCCCTGATGGCGCACCCTTCAATGATTCCATGTTGATTTATAAGTTCGATGAGGATCTGGACGTAGCCAATACCCCAGGCTGGGTAGTTCCTGAAATTCCTGCAGGAGGAAATGACCTCTACCACCTGGATGTGTATTATGATTTTGCTTATGTGAATTCCAAAGCAGCTGTTGCCGGAATGGGTGGTGCTCAGTTGGGTGATCC
>JAOZLK010000126.1:5486-7261 GCA_029934875.1 Bacteroidales bacterium
TATAAGGATGTGATCAGCAACTGCGCATTGAAAGTTGAAGTGGGGGGTACTGTTACTGAAGTGAAGGTTCCCAATACAATAACTGGTGAATGGGAAGTGATCACTTTTGACTTCAGCGCCAATATTGGTGAGACCCTGAGCAGGCTTGTGATCTTCCCCGACTTCCCCGACTCAAGAGAAGGAGGATCCATGTCCTATTTGGATAACATCAAAATAGTCGCTGCACCTGTGGGTGTTGAGAAGCAAGATGCTGAAATCCTGAGTGTATATCCCAATCCCTCAACTGGCGTTCTGAATGTTCAGGCCAAAGGGATTACAGGTATTATCATTATGGATGTTCTTGGAAAATCTATTAAGTCGATTCAGTATCAAGAGCTTGATCATGCCACCCTTTCAGTGGACGAACTCAGTGAAGGAATCTATTTCATCACTGTCGAGACAGTAAGTGGTAGCAAAACCAGCAAGTTCCTGAAGAAGTAATTCAAAGTTTAAGTTCAAAGAGAGGCTGTCCCAAGTGAATTGAGACAGCCTCTTTTTAAATTCATTGTCAACACTTTTATGAGCAAGATTTCTTTCTCCCGGGCAGGGCTGATTCCAGTGATGATGGCTTTGCTTATTCTGGCTGCTTGCCAGGGTGGGCAGCAGGCAGAAGGAGATGATCCCTGGTTAAAGGCGGATGAGATTGTCAGGCAGATTCAGCTGCCCGCGATTCCAGACAGGATCTTTTCACTCACATCAAACGGAGGTGTTGGAGATGGCCTCACAGATAATAAGCCGGTTTTTGACCGGATTATCGAGCAGTGTGCAGAGTCGGGTGGAGGGACCATTCTTGTTGAGCCAGGATGCTACCTGGTAAATGGCCCCATCCAATTGAAAAGCAATATGAACCTGCACCTTGAGGAAGGGGCTAAACTTCAGTTTGGGGGCGATCCTGCCTTTTATCTTCCGGTGGTGCTGACCAGCTGGGAAGGAACCCGTTGTTATAACTATTCCCCTTTCATTTATGTGTTCAGGGCAAGCAATGTGTCCATTACCGGCAAGGGTGAGATTGACGGGGAGGGATCCGAGCCATGGAACGGCTGGAAGCAACTCCAGGACCCGGATAAGAAACTCATCAGGCGAATGAACAATGAAGCTGTTCCCCTGTTGGAACGACGTTTCGGCGAAGGGCATTACCTGCGTCCCCACCTGGTGCAGTTCTATGAGTGTGAAAATATCCTTGTGGAGGATGTAAAGATCAGCGACTCACCTTTCTGGTGCCTGCACTTCGTCTATTCAAAAAATATTACCGTAAGGGGGCTTGAGTTTGAAGCCTATAATTTTAACAACGACGGGATTGATCCCGAAAGCAGTGAAAATATTCTGATCGAAAATGTGCTCTTCGGAAATGGCGATGATAACATTGCCATTAAGTCTGGTCGTGATCTTGAGGCCCGCACCCTGGGCAGGGCTTCGAAAAATATTGTGGTCCGAAACTGCAAATTCTCTGGCTACAATGCAATTGCCATTGGCAGTGAGATGTCGGGCGGGGTTCATGATGTCTACATAGAGGATTGCACTTATGCTGGAAAGGTAATCTATGGTTTCTACCTGAAAGGCAACCGCGACAGGGGAGGTGTGGTGCAGAACATTTACGGGCGGAATATAGCATTTGACAGCACCCGTTCCACCATCATCATCGATTCAGACTACAAGAACCAGGGCTCTTGCTGTCCCCCGCTATTTAAAAATATTTACATCGAAAACATCACCGCAAGCCATGCCAGCGATCACGG
>JAOZLK010000126.1:7361-9646 GCA_029934875.1 Bacteroidales bacterium
GTAGCCTGCTACTTCGAAGGTCAGGCTTTTACCTCCGATGAAAAGTACATTGTATATGCCTCGAGAAAGTCGGGACAATGGAGACTCTGCAGAACGGAGCTTAAGACGGGAGATGCCAGGTCCATCAGCCCTGCCGGCCGTTTGGTGAAGGATGATGATTACACCATGATGCCAGGCGGAAAAAGAGTTTGCTACATGGAAGGATGGAAACTCTATGCCACCAATGTGGAAAGCATGGAAGAGGAGATCCTTTTTGACTACACAGGTCGCCTGCCCCTCATGCCCTTGTTTACAGGCTCCTTTACCAGGGATGGAAGATATACCCTTGTTTACGTGCGGAGCGATAAGCTGGAAGACGAGGAGGCCGATACCCTTACTGCCATATACAGAACTGACCTGGAGACAGGTGAGATCCTGGAGGTACACAGGCAGGCAGGCGGTAAAATCACCCACCCCCTGCTCAATCCCGGGGACCCGGATATAATCACCTATGTGCCCGGTCCCGATACCCAGAACGACATGACGCTTCCCATGGAACAACGGGCCCGGTCGTGGAAGATTGATCTGAAGGAAGGCAGCAACAGCCAGTTTCTCACGGTCCCTTATGGCTTCCGGGCCACCCATGAAAGCTGGTCGCACGATGGAGAAAGGTTTTTCTTTTTCCGGAAAACAAGACCCGGATGGAGTCCTGTGGCCATCTGCTCCCAGGATCGCAGTGGTAAGGATGTAAGGATGCACTATGAAAGCAATACAATCCGACTGGGACATGGGGTATCCAGCCATGACAGAAGGTGGTTTGTGTCCGACTCCCAGGAACCGGGGAAAAACGAACTGGTTTTGCTGAACCTGGAAACGGGCAAGGCCCGGGTCTTGTGCTGGCCCAACTCGTCTGTCACAGCCGGCCATGACAGCCAGGCCCATGTACACCCTTCATTCAGTCCGAAGGGGAACTATGTTTGCTATACATCCGACCGGACAGGCATACCCCAGGTCTACGTGGTTCCGGTGGGGGATATTACCAATAAAAACTAAGCATTTTGAGTTTCACAAAGAAAATAAGCCTCTTTCTGGCCTCCATCGCACCGGGACTATTCCTGATCGGGTATAACATCGGAACCGGCAGCATAACCACCATGGCTTCTTCCGGGGCAGCCTATGGCATGACCATGATCTGGCCCCTTTTGCTGTCCTGCATATTCACCTATTTCCTGATCATGTTATTCGGGCGCTACACTTCGCTCACCGGCATGACCATCCTTACCAGCTTCCGGAAGTATTTTGGGTTTGGGATTACAGTTTTTGTGCTGATTTCGCTGTTGGTCAGTGAATGGGTCAGCTGTATGGGGGTGATGGGCGTGGTAACCCAGGTGGTGCAGGAATGGTCGAGGCCCCTCACGAAATCGGGCAATGGTTTCAGTCCCATCGTGGTTGCCCTGATTTTTGGAGCCCTCCTTTATTACCTTTTCTGGAACGGTCAGCACCGGGTGTTTGAGAAAGTCCTTGCTGTATTTGTGGGGGTCATGGGACTCTCCTTTGTACTCACCATGTTTATGGTGATTCCCGACCCAGAGGAAGTCTTACAGGGACTGATCCCCAGCATACCCAAGGACTCCGATGCCATGCTGATCATGGCCGGAATGGTGGGAACCACCATGGGAGCCATCCTCTACGTGGTGCGTTCCATCCTGGTTCAGGAAAAGGGTTGGGGTGGCAGTGACCTGAAGGTCGAACGGCGCGATGCCATCGTATCGGTCTCCATGATGTTCATCCTGAGTGTGGCAGTGATGGCAGCAGCTGCTGGCACACTGCACCCGGCCGGACTGAAGGTGAATAATGCCATTGATATGGTGAAACTGATGGAGCCACTGGCAGGCCGGTTTGCCATCTCCATTTTTGTGGGGGGGATCGTGGCAGCCGGACTCTCATCGCTGTTTCCCATCGTCTTGCTGGCACCCTGGCTTTTTGCCGATTTCAATAACAAGCCACGGAATATGAAAAGTACCAGCAGCCGCCTGCTTGTGCTCTTCGGGGTATTGCTCGGATTGGTGGTTCCCATTTTCGGCGGACGGCCGGTAATGGTAATGATCATGTCGCAGGCCATGGCGGCCATTGTGACCCCCCTGGTACTGGCCCTGATGCTTTACATATACAATAAAAAGTCGATCATGGGGGACAAGACCCTGGGTGTGACATCAAATATTTCCTTTGGCTTTGTACTACTGTTTACCATTGCCATGGCGGTGGCCGGGATTATCGGACTTGCAGGCACAATATAGTACGTAGGG
>JAOZLK010000127.1 GCA_029934875.1 Bacteroidales bacterium
GATATGTGTTGGGTGGAAACAGAGAATCTTTCTTTTGAGCAGGCTTTTGGATATAAGCTAAACAGGGCTTGGTATGTCGGACTAAAATATCATTATAACAACTACTTCAAGGTTGATTCTGTTCCAGATACTGAGGCCTGTACTTTTGATTTTTCAGAGTTGCAGGAAAATGAGGGCCTCCAGTCAGGCGTGGGGTTTAAAATTAGCCGTGAAACCCGTGATAACCGTCTTAATGCAAAGGAAGGTTCCCTGGTGTTTTTTGAGTTCATGAACTATGGTAAATGGATGGGTAGCAAATTTGCATATAATTCCGTATTATTTGATTTTCGAAAGTATATCACACCAATAGAATGGCTGACAATTGCCGGGCAGTTTTATGCCGAAGCAAAATTTGGCAATGTTCCGGTTCAGTCCTTAGCCCTGATGGGAGGTGATAACAGGATGCGGGGCATTTACATTGGCCGATTTCGTGATAAGACGATGATAGAGGGACAAGTGGAACTAAGGATTCCCATTTATTGGATTTTTTCAGGAACTGTTTTCAGCGGTCTGGGTGAAGTAGCCCCCAATCTGGGAGATTATACCATGAAAGGAGTTAAGTGGACCTATGGATTTGGATTAAGATTAAGTGTAAACGAGGCAACCCGTACAAATATCCGTTTTGATATTGGTTTTTTCGAGCATCATCCTCTTTTCTTCTTTACTTTTTCTGAGGCCTTTTAATGTTATGATAAGCTGTTGCAGCTTACTCACTGGGAAAGGAATTATAAATGGAAAAAGTACCTTTGTTATCATGAACGTTCTGATCGATATTATTTAACCGGAGTGAACTGGACATAGTCCCAAAACAACTGCTCATCATTATGAGGATATATCCAGCTTATGATCTATGGCCGAGAAAAACTGTCCGTTGGGACCATCATCTTCAATCAATGCCGGAGCAAGAGCGCCCGGAAGAACAGCCTCAACCGGATGATCAGCATGTTCGCCACCAAGATCGGTGCGCAGCCAGCCCGGATCCAGTGTGTTAATTCTTACCCCGGTATCCTTAAGTTTTATAGCAAGGTCATCTGTGAGCTTGTCAACCGCCCATTTGGAGGCACCATAAGGAGCAAGTTCAGGTTGATCCTTGATCCCTGATGTGAGGTTAATGACACGTCCAAAGCCCCTGTCGATCATCCCGGGAATGAATGCGCCGCACAGACTGTACATGGCCATCACATTAACTTTGAAGCTCTCGGTCCAATCCTCCCAGCTGTGAGCCCAGTAATCCTCGTAATAAGGTGTCATTACCGCAGCATTGTTATAGAGGATGTCCACATTAATATCCAAATTCCGCACCTGTTGTATCAAATCATTGACTTGAGACTCTTCAGATAATTCCCCATGAACAGAGCGAACACTTACCGGGAACTCCTTCAGAAGGTCCAATGTTTTATTACAACTTTCAGCTGTTCGTCCGTGTACGATCACATTACAACCCAGTTTAGCCAATCCCCGGGCAAGCTGTTGGCCCACACCCCTGCTTGAGCCAGTGATAAGGGCATTTTTTCCTTTTAAATCAATCATTATTATTGTTTAAGTTTTGGAGATATTGCAGCATTTATGGGCTCCTTAAATAGGTGCTTCTAACAAGGCTGTCATTCAGTATTTCTGTATCAACAAGTTTAAACTTTGTTTCAAAGTTCATTTCTGCAAAAAGGGGTATGCCTGAACCAAGGAGTATGGGCACCCTGGTGATAATCATTTCATTGATCAGATCTCGCTGTAGAAAACTCTGGATTGTTTTACCCCCATCTACATAAATTCTCTCAATCCCGTCCTTTCTCAGAGATTCAACAATACCCCCAATATCCCCCTTTACAATCTTTGCCTTTTCCCTATATGCATCAGGTACTTTGTTTAGTTTATTACTAAGAACAAATACGGGTTTTGTATATGGCCATTGATTGAAACCTACAACCGCTTCAAAAGTATTCCTCCCCATAATGATGCCATCTAGACCATCTATAAACGAAGAAAAGCCGTAATCACTATTATTTGGATTTGGAATCTCCATGAGCCAATCAATATTACCATCCTTCCTGGCGATAAAGCCATCCAGGCTTGTGGCGATATATATAATATTAGCCATTTCTTTTACTTATGATCCAATCAATTCAAATCACATTCTCAGATTTCGACCCAGGCCTGTTTCTCTGAGCTTTCCACCGCCTTGTCCACAAACTTCATTCCCCTGAGCCCTTCGTAAATGGTGGGGAAATCCTGTGCTTCTTCTGGCGCTTCAGTTCCTTCAAGAATGTGTTGGATGCAGGTGGCGGCATTGCGGTAGATGTTTGCAAAAGCTTCCAGGTAACCCTCGGGATGACCGGCGGGAATACGGGTGTTGTAGGCGGCAATATCACTTACAAATCCGGTACCGGTGCGGCGCACCTCCATGGGCTTATCAAGCCATTTAATGACCAGGGTGTTGGGTTCCATCTGGTTAAACTCGAGACCTCCCTTTTCACCATAGATCCTTAGTCTGACGGCATTTTCCTCTCCGGCTGAAATCTGACTGGCATAGAGAACACCACGTGCACCTCCTTCAAATTGAAGCAGCATGTTGGCATCATCATCAAGGACCCTGTTGGGGACAAGGGTACTCAGATCGGCCATAAGCCTTTCAGTTTTAAGACCGCTTACGTATTCTGCCAGGTGAAAGGCATGGGTTCCGATATCGCCCACACAACAGGTTTTTCCCGACCTCTTGGGATCACCCCGCCAGGAAGCCTGAACATGATCGCTTTGCTCGAGGGGCTCACTGAGCCAGCCCTGGGGATACTCAACGACAACCTTGCGGATCTTGCCCAGCTCTCCGTCCTGCACCAGTTTCCGGGCCTCTTTTACCATGGGGTAGCCGGTGTAGGTGTGGGTCAGGGCAAAGAGCATGCCTGTTTCATTTTTAACGCGTACCATTACCTCTGCCTCATCGGAGTCAAGGGATAAGGGTTTGTCGCATACCACGTGAAAACCATTTTCCATGGCCAGTTTGGCCGGTTCAAAATGGAGGTGGTTGGGTGTTACGATGCAGACAAAATCCATCCTGATGCCTTCGGGTAGTTTGGCCTCCCCGGTGATCATTTCCTGGTAGGTGTCATAGACCCGTTCGGGTGCCAGGTAGTATTCCGCACCTGTAATTTTAGATTTTTCCGGATTTGAGCTGAAAGATCCGCAAACCAGTTCGATTTGTCCGTCGAGGATGGCCGCCATATAGTGAACGCGCCCAATGAAGGAGCCAGGACCTCCGCCCACCATTCCCATGTTTATTTTTCGTTTTGCCATTGCTGTTTAAAGTTAATTGAATGATTAAAGCTAAGGTATTTTTACAAGTAGTTATATTTGATCCTGACTATGAGAAACCTTATAGAAATCCTTAGTAGGGAATTTGGAATTGTTAACCCTGGGATAAAGGCCCTGGTCGGGGAAGTTAACCGCAATTTCCTGGTGAGCTCAGGCCCCGATCGCTACATCCTGAAGGAGAGTCCGGACCATGAGGATGTTATGGATTTTTCAAGGGATGAGACGGCCCTTCTGAGTGACCTGTCAGCGACATTGCCTGGCTTTTTTCAAAAGCCCCTTAAAGGCAAATCCGGAGAATTTATTATCAGGGATGAGGAAAGAGGGAAAATATACAGGTTGCTGGAATATATCGAGGGTGAACTCTTCGCACAAGCTGTCCATAGCCATGAACTTTTTCTTTCTTTTGGAAATCTCCTGGCCCGAATGGATAAGGCTCTTATGGGTAAAAAATATCCTGAGATTCTGTCCCGGCGCTATGATTGGGACAACCAGCACTTTGACCTGAATATTGGCAATGCCCGCTTTATTCAGGATGTGCAAATCCGCCGCCTGGTGGAATACTTCCACCTGCAATACCATGAGGTGGTG
The DNA here is from genome assembly GCA_029934875.1 of Bacteroidales bacterium. Classification (GTDB taxonomy): domain Bacteria; phylum Bacteroidota; class Bacteroidia; order Bacteroidales. The sequence goes on from JAOZLK010000127.1 coordinate 3,931, forward strand.
GTACCGCTGCTGCCCAAATTACGTTTTAGTATCATCCAGGGCGATGCCAATGACTATAATGTCCTTGTGCATGAAAACCGCGTCTCCGGGATTATTGATTTTGGAGACAGTGTCTATTCCTTGCTGGTAAACGACCTTGCTATAGCCCTGTCCTATGCGGTCCTGGGGAAGGATGATCCCCTGGAATGGGCCCTGCCTGTGATTGAGGCTTATACAGAAGTATTGCCCCTTAATGGGGAAGAGATTGATGTCCTTTACTACCTGGTGGCCACAAGGCTTTCCATCAGTCTCTGTCATTCGGCAGTGGGGAGGGTGCAGAATCCCGAGAATGAATACCTGCTTATCAGTGAAAAGCCGCTTACGGATCTCCTCAGGAAGTGGATCAGTATCAGTCCGGTAAAAGCCAGTGAAGTATTCAGGAAAGCTGCCGGGCTGCCGGGCAAGCCGGTGCCTGAAATCCATGAAGTGGTAGAAAAGCGCCGGGGCTATCTGAGCAGGGCATATTCCCTGAGCTATGAAGATCCCATACAGATGCAAGGATCGGCCTTCCAGTTTATGTATGATGACAGGGGCAATACCTTCCTGGACCTGAGGAATAATATTCCACATGTGGGGCATTGTCATCCCAGGGTTGTAAGGGCCGGCCAGCAATCCATGGCCAGGCTGAATACCAATACCCGCTACCTCTACGATGAGATTCACCGCTATTCAGAAAAGCTGCTGGCAACCTTCCCTGCCTCGCTGAACCGGGTATTCTATGTAAATTCGGGAAGCGCAGCCTCAGACCTGGCCATTCGCCTGGCCAGATCCCATACGGCTCGGAAGGGTGTGCTTGTGATGGAGCACGGATATCATGGAAATACCCAGACGGGGATAGAGATTTCGCATTTTAAGTTCAATGGCAGGGCCGGAGGGGGGCAAAGCGATCATATTCTTACTGTACCCATTCCACGATCGGGTATGCATTTATCCCGGAAAGAAAAAGATGAGCTCAATATGAAGCAGCTGGGGGAATTCCTGTTGGCTCACCAGGACAGGGGTCCGGGCCTTGCAGCCTTTATTACCGAACCCATTGTCAGTGCAGCCGGTCAGATTGAGATTGATAAGACCTATATGCAGGAAATATATGCTTTTATGAGACAGCATGGAGGACTGTGTATCTCCGATGAGGTCCAGACCGGCTTTGGCCGTCTTGGCAAGTGGTTCTGGGGCTTCGAGTTGGCGGAGGTGATCCCGGACATTGTGGTTCTGGGAAAGCCCATGGGAAATGGTCATCCCATGGCAGCTGTGGTTTGTAGCTCTGCGCTTTCCGATTCCTTTCACAATGGGATGGAATTCTTTTCCTCTTTTGGAGGGAACCCCGTATCCTGTGCCATAGGGGAGTCTGTGCTTGATGTGATTCATGAAGAGAAGCTGGCAGAAAATGCTGCAGAGGTGGGTAGCTATATCATTGGCTGTTTTGAAGCCCTGCGTAAAGACTTTCCCTGCTTTGGAGAAATCAGGGGACAGGGATTGTCACTTGGTGTGGAAATCAACAGGGAGGACAGCCCGGATCCTGATCCTGTTCTGGCAGGAAGGCTTGTGAAAGGACTCAGGGAGAAAAATATACTGGTGGGTACGGATGGTCCCTTCGATAATGTTTTCAAATTGAAACCTCCTCTTTGTTTCACAAGGAAGGATGCTGATCGTTTGATTTTGTCCATTCGGGAAGTGCTTGGCCAATTCTGAGAGGGCAATTTTTGTTACATTTGGATTCTAATTCTGCTAAAAATGAATAAAATAAGATGGGGGGTCCTTAGTACCGCTAAAATCGGACTCCAGAGTGTCATTCCGGCTTTGCAAAAAGGGGAGTTTTCTGAGGTGACTGCCATTGCGTCCAGATCATTGCCCAAGGCGGAGGTGGCTGCTTTAAGCCTCGGAATAGCCAAAGCCTATGGTTCCTATGATGAACTGCTGGCCGACCCTGAAGTGGATGCAATCTACAATCCGCTTCCAAACAATATGCATCTTGATTGGAACCTGAAGGTAATGGAGGCCGGAAAGCACCTCCTGTGTGAAAAGCCCCTGGGCTTAAGTGTGGATGAAGTGGAAGAGATGATTCTTACACGGGACAAATATGGTGTAAAGGCCGGGGAGGCATTTATGACGAAATCCCATCCCCAGTGGGCCGAGACCAGGGAGCGCATTCACAGGGGTGAAATTGGAAATCCATGCCTGGTCCAGGGAGCATTTACCTACTATAATGTGGATCCCCGCAACATCAGGAATATGCCCACCATGGGGGGAGGAGGTATGTGGGATATCGGTTGTTACTGCATCACCATGGCCAGGTTTGTGTTTGAAGAGGAGCCCAAAAGGCTTGTGGCCAGCCTGGAAATGGATAAGGAATTTGGCACCGACAGGCTTGGAAGTGTAATTATGGATTTCCCAACCGGCCAGGCACATTTTGGGGTAAGTACACAGGCTGCTCTGTTCCAGCGAATGCAGATACTGGGAGACAAGGGGCACCTGGAAGTGCGCATTCCCTTTACCCCACCCATCGACCAGCCCACCCACATCGATCAGGATAATGGAAACTACCTGCCGCAGGGGATTACACGTCATGAATATGCCACGGTAAATCAGTATACCCTGATGGGCGATGATTTTTCCAGGGCTATCATGGAGGATAAGGAGGTACCAGTCACCCTGGAGGATGCATTAAATAACACCAGGGTATTGACAGCAGTCTACAGATCGGCGGAAACCGGGCAGTGGGTTGATGTATAAGAGAAAAAGCATACAAAGCATTGATTTATCCAGAACAATTTGAAGCAAAGATAGGATTTGACCGTATCCGTGAACTGGTCAGGTCCCATTGCCTGTTTGAGCCGGGGCGGGAGCGCGTGGAACAGATGGGTTTTATGTGCGACTTCGATTCTATTGGACTGGAACTGGATCTTACTGATGAGTTTAAAAGGATTACCCTGGACGAGGATGAATTTCCTCTTCAGCACTTCATCGATAACAGGGAGGCGCTGAAAAAGGCTGAGGTGGAAGGAGCCTTTATGTTGGAGGAGGAGGTGTTTGGCCTGATCAGGAGCCTCGATTCAGTAAGGGCCATTCTTAATTTCTTCAAGTCGGATGAGGAGGATAAGTATCCTGCCCTGAAGGCCATGTGCGAGCCTGTAAAGGTCTTCCCTTTTGTTATGGATCGCATTGGGAAAGTATTGAATAAGCACGGCAAGATCCGTGACAACGCCTCTTCCCAGCTTCACCAGATCAGGCGCAGTCAGGCTGAGAAACAGGGCGCTGTTTCCAAGAAGCTGAACCAGATACTTGCAAAGGCTCAGCGGGAAGGTTGGGTGGATTCAGATGCAGCACCTACATTCAGGAATGACCGGCCTGTAATTCCTGTTATGGCCGGGAACAAACGAAAGCTGGGCGGATTGGTTCACGATGAGTCAGCCACAGGAAAGACCGTCTTTATCGAGCCGGTAGAGGTGGTGGAAATTTCAAACCAGATCAGGGAGCTTGAGTACGCCGAGCGACGGGAAATCATCCAGATTCTGATTGCCCTTACCAGCGATCTTCGGCCCTATATCCCGGAAATGCTTTCCACCCAGGAATTCCTCTCCACCATCGATTTCATAAGGGCGAGGGCTCTGTTTGCACGAAGGATCGATGCCGGCAGACCGAAGATGGAGAACAAACAGCTTTTTGACTGGAAGGAAGTTCGGCACCCCCTGCTCTACCTGGCTCATAAAGCAGAGCAGAAGGAAGTGGTCCCACTCTCGTTTAACTTATCAGACAACAACAGGATCCTTTTGATATCCGGTCCCAATGCCGGGGGTAAATCGGTGTGCCTGAAAACCATCGGCCTGGTACAGTACATGGTTCAGTGCGGACTCCTGGTCCCCTGTAAGCAGGAGTCGGTATTTGGAATCTTTAAGGGGCTCTTCATCGATATCGGCGATGAGCAATCCATCGACAATGACCTGAGTACCTATAGCTCCCATCTTTTGAATATGAAATATTTCCTGAGGTATGCAGCTGCAGATACCCTGGTCCTGATAGATGAATTCGGAACTGGTACCGAACCCATGCTTGGCGGAGCCATTGCTGAATCCATCCTGGAGCAGCTGAATGATTCCGGGACCTGTGGGGTCATTACCACCCACTATACCAACCTGAAGCACTATGCCACCTCCGCTGATGGAGTCATCAACGGAGCCATGTTATTTGATAACCAGAAGATGCAGCCGCTGTACCAGTTGCAGGTGGGTAATCCCGGAAGCTCTTTTGCCTTTGAGATTGCCCGGAAGATCGGTTTGCCCGAGGAGGTGCTGGGCAGGGCTTCGGAAAAGGTTGGGAAGGATCATATCGATTTTGATAAACACCTGAGGGAGATTTTAAGGGATAAAAAGTACTGGGAAGGCAAGCGCAACAGAATCAGGCAATCGGAGAAGAAGCTGGAGCTCTTAATGGGCCGGTATGAAAAGGAATTGCAGGAAAGTGAAAAGCAGCGGAAAGTAATTGTCAGGGAGGCCAAACAGCAGGCTGATGCAATGCTGAGTGGTGCAAATAAAAAGATTGAGCAAACCATCCGGGAAATTCGCGAGGCCGAGGCTGAAAAGGAGAAGACCAGGGAAGTCAGAAAGGAGCTGGAGGTTTTCAAGGAGAATGTCGAAGTGGAGAAGGGGATGGAGGAGAAGCGTGTGGAGAAGCAGCTTGAGGAAATCCGGAAGCGGGGAGGGGAACTGGAGTCCAGGCGTCCCGACCTGAGGCAAAAGGCGAAGGTGACACTGCATAGTAAGAAGGTGCAGGAGGACCCTGAAATAAGGGTGGGTGATATGGTAAGGCTGAAGGGTCAGGAGGCCGCAGGAGAGGTAATTGAAATGAAGGGGAAGAATGTTACAGTTGCATTCGGGAATCTGAAAAGCACCACCAAACTTGATCACCTGGAGAAGGTTCAGGGTGAGGAAGCCGGTAAGCTGAAAATAAAAACCCAATCAAAAGTAAAGCTTGGGGATTGGGATGTTACAAGCCGAAGGGTAAATTTCCGTCCGGAAATCGATCTTCGGGGAAAGAGGGCCGATGAGGCCATGGAGCTGGTAGTTGACTTTATTGATGAGGCCATCATGGTGGACGTCCGTGAGTTAAGGATATTGCATGGCAAAGGAAATGGTATCCTTCGCCAGCTAATCAGGGAGTATCTGCACACCATGGATTTAGTGGAATGGTACGGTGATGCTCCTATTCAGCAGGGCGGTGCGGGGATTACAATTGTAAGACTGGAGAATTAACACAGTACACAGTGCTCAGGAGAAAGTGCTCAGTGCTCAGGAGAAAGTGCTCAGTGCTCAGGAGAAAGTGCTCAGTGCTCAGGAAAAAGGTAGGTAGTAAATGATACGGTTTATAGATAGAAAAGAGATTGATGCAGGGAAGTGGGACAAGTTGATTGCCCAATCGCCTGCCGAGACTATCTATGCTTATACCTGGTACCTTGACCAGGTGGCTGACAACTGGTCGGCTCTTGTGTTGGATGATTACCGCTACGTAATGCCGGTGGCCTGGAAAAGGAAGGTGGGGATGAAATATATATATCAACCCTTCTATACCCAGCAGCTGGGCGTTTTTGGAAGGGACGAGCCCGATCCGGATCTGCTTCGTAAAATGTTGAAGCTGCTATACAGGAAATTCAGGTTTGCGGGATTGAATCTTAATACCC
>JAOZLK010000128.1 GCA_029934875.1 Bacteroidales bacterium
GAAAGAGGCCAGCGAAGGCGAATTGAAAGGTGTTCTTGGATACACTGAAGAAGCTGTTGTTTCCAATGACTTCCTTGGTGAGACTTGTACTTCCTTCTTTGATGCAGGTGCAGGTATCGGACTCAATGACCACTTTGTAAAGGTTGTGAGCTGGTATGACAACGAAATGGGTTACTCCACCAAAGTTATTGAACTGCTGAAGCACATGAATTCAGTAGATAAGGCATAAGAAACCCTTCTTTCATTAAATTCCGGGAGACTGGTCCATTATTGGGTCAGTCTCCTTTTTTTTGCCCTACACCGACCTAATCCAGATTTTTTATTATACCCATTCGTCGCTTAAAACCGAGCTTGCGAGCTCAGCTTAGCTAATCTTTACTGCGTAAATATTTAGAGGCTTCCTCACGGGTTTAATAAAAAAGAAGCTGCCCCCTTTCGAGGCAGCCTTTCTTCACATGTATGATTGGGGATAATTAATAATATTCAATATGTTCAAAGGGAATCTGGATGGTCTGTTCGTAGTGCGTTCCAAGCTCCTGTATAGATTCATCTCCCTCCTCGAAGTACCACTTAATCTGCACATCTTTGCCGGCATCATGATTTATCTTCATAATCCTGAGCACCTCCAGCATATATTTTGAAGATCCGCTGTTGATGTATTCAAGCTTGATACTCATGATTGTCTTTTGGACCGGCGTAAGAAAATACTGATTGATCCAGTCAATCAGATGCTCAAAGAATTCACCCGGGTCTTCCGGTATTGATCTTCCCTCCAAAGAAAGCTCACCCGTATCCCCGATAAACTCAACTTCAGGCGAATTAAATGTCTTTTTCAAATAGAGATCTTCCATAGAGATTTCAATAGTTTACTCGTACCTTAACGCAAGAATTGGATCAAGCCTTGAGGCCTTCACTGCCGGGAAATATCCCGATATTATTCCAACCCCGAAACACAATCCAATACCCAACATGACCCATTTCCATGGTATAATGAAACTGGATCCTATTGCTAAAGATACGCCATTTCCGATGATTATTCCTAACAAAATACCCACAACTGCTCCCAACTGCCCGATCACAATGGCCTCATAGAGGAACTGCCTCTTGATCATCAGGGACTTGGCCCCAAGCGCTTTTCTGGTTCCTATCTCCTTGGTTCTCTCTGTTACAGAAACGAGCATTATATTCATCAAACCAATGACAGCCCCCAGGAGGGTAATCAAACCAATTATGGTAGCCGCCATGGTAACAAATTTCAAATTTTCGATAAGCATCTGGGCCAGTTGATCGCTCTTGGTAATATTGAAATCACTCTCATCCCTTGCTTCCAGCCTCCTGACGATTCTAAAAATCCCCTCGGCTTCCGAGACCGAAATATCCAACATCTCCGCCCTTTCAGGCATCACACTAACGGAGTAGCGCATCTGGGGTCTGGAGAAATACTGCCTGACATTGGTATGAGGGATCAGGCAAACCCTGTCAGTACCCATACCTCCCGATTGGCCCCTTGTTTTAAGAACACCGATAACCCTGTACCTGCTGTTCCCTACCGAAATGAAGCGGTTCAGGGGATCAACCTGGTTACCAAAGGCCTGGCGGGCCACATCCTTGCCAATCAATACCAGGCTGGCATTCCCTTCAAGATCTGATTCTGCAAAATTCCTGCCTTTTTCAATTTCATATCCCGCTGTATAGATGTAATCCTCATCAACACCCAGCACCGTTGTGTTGGGATTGGATTTATAAGATTTATACTTTACAACTGCAGATCCCGAAGCCTGGGTCCATATTGAGACATTGCCGGGCAACTTATAGTTTTCTTTAAATTCCAAAGCCTGGCGGTGGGATATAAAATCGTGATTCTTTTTGCGATAATTCTGGTTGCCTATATGTACCCGCATGCTCCGGGACTCTATGGTAAAGGTGTTTGCCCCCATCATGCTAAAGGATTCGGTCATAACCCCTTTAATTGAATCTATGGCTGTAAGAATGCCAACCAGGGCCATAATCCCAAAAGCAATGATAAAAACTGTCAGTATGGTTCTGAGCAGGTTGGTCCGAATTGATCTAAGAGCGATCCTGACATTTTCTATAAAAAATGCAAATTTCAAAAGGAACCATTTTTAATGCAGAATAAAAGTATAAAAATCTGAACAATTAGAGTGCAATTGTGTCAGGCTTACAAACCATTTTCATATATATTTACGTTTTATTTCAAAAAATCTCTCCATGACCTTCGATTTTCAAATGATCAAAGACTCCTACCGGGCACTGCCTGGCCGGATTAGTGCAGTCCGGAACATCCTTTCCCGCCCTCTGACACTTACAGAAAAAATATTATATAGCCACCTCTATGATGAACAAAGCATACGCGCTTTTTCAAAAGGTGAGGACTATGTTGATTTTAAACCCGACCGGGTAGCCATGCAGGATGCAACCGCTCAAATGGCCCTTCTGCAATTCATGCAGGCAGGAAAAGCAAGGGCAGCGGTTCCTTCAACGGTCCACTGTGATCACCTGATCCAGGCAAAGGAAGGTGCTTTGGCCGATCTTGATACAGCCCGGAGCACAAATAAGGAAGTCTATGATTTCCTTGGTAGCGTATCAAACAAATACGGCATTGGCTTCTGGAAACCAGGGGCGGGAATTATCCACCAGGTGGTTCTTGAGAATTATGCATTTCCAGGCGGAATGATGATCGGCACCGACTCTCACACTGTAAATGCCGGCGGACTTGGGATGGTAGCCATCGGAGTTGGCGGAGCAGATGCAGTGGATGTAATGGCAGGCATGGCCTGGGAACTGAAATTCCCCCGCCTGATAGGAGTAAAACTGACAGGTAAACTTAGCGGGTGGGCCTCAGCAAAGGATGTGATTCTGAAGGTAGCCGGAATCCTTACCGTAAAGGGGGGAACCGGAAAAATCGTAGAGTATTTTGGGGAAGGGGCCGAATCCATCTCCTGTACAGGTAAAGGCACGATTTGCAACATGGGTGCCGAAGTCGGTGCCACCACCTCCCTGTTCGGATATGATCAGAAAATGCGTGACTACCTTGCAGGAACAGGCCGGGAAGATGTGGCGACAGAAGCAGACAAAGTTAGAGAGCACCTCACTGGCGATGCGGAGGTCTATGCCAATCCGGCGAAGTATTTCGATGAAGTAATCGAAATTGACCTTTCCACCCTGGAGCCGCATATCAATGGACCCTTTAGTCCCGATAAGGCGTGGCCCATATCCGAGTTTGCAAAGGCTGTGAAGGAGAATGACTATCCCGAGAAACTGGATGTGGGGCTTATAGGTTCCTGCACAAATTCATCCTACGAGGATATCACACGGGCTGCCTCCGTTGCAAATCAGGCATTGGAGAAGAATCTGGATGTTTCATCGGAATACACTGTTACTCCCGGATCCGAACTGGTAAGGTACACCATCGAAAGAGATGGACTGATCTCTACCTTTGAAAAAATTGGCGGTGTTGTGCTGGCAAATGCATGTGGCCCCTGCATCGGACAGTGGGCCAGGCACGGTGCAGAAAAACAGGAGAAGAATTCTATCATCACCTCCTTCAACAGGAATTTTGCCAAGAGAGCTGATGGAAATCCCAATACCCATTCCTTTGTTGCCTCACCTGAGATTGTTACGGCCCTGGCCATCGCTGGAAAACTGACTTTTAACCCCCTGGTGGACACCCTGGTAAACAAAGATGGCGAGGCGGTTATGCTTGATGAGCCCAGGGGAATGGAGCTGCCGGAAAAGGGCTTTGAGGTAAAAGACAATGGATACCAGGAACCGGCAGCAGACGGTAGTGAAGTTGAGATCGAGGTTGATCCGGCATCGGAACGTCTTCAGCTGCTTTCTCCATTTACCCCCTGGGATGGTGAGGACATGAAAGGTCTGAAACTCCTGATCAAAGCAAGCGGGAAATGTACAACTGACCACATCTCCATGGCAGGTCCATGGCTACGGTTCAGGGGACACCTGGACAATATTTCCAATAATATGCTCATCGGGGCCGTGAACTTTGCCAATGGGAAAACCAACGAGGTACTCAACCAGCTTAGTGGTAGCTACGGGCCGGTTCCGGATACTGCCAGGGCCTATAAAGCTGCCGGTATCGGCAGCATTGTAATTGGAGATGAAAATTACGGAGAGGGTTCATCCCGCGAACATGCTGCCATGGAACCAAGGCATCTGGGCATAAGGGCCGTATTGGTAAAATCCTTCGCCAGGATTCATGAGACCAACCTGAAAAAACAGGGGGTACTTGCACTTACTTTTGAGGACAAAGCTGATTATGATAAGGTGAGGGAAGAAGACAGCATCGACGTAATCGGACTGAGCAAGCTTGCTCCGGGACCTGCCCTTGAGATCAGGCTGAATCACAATGACGGAACGAGCCATACATTCAGGGTTAAGCATACCCTGAACGAAAACCAGATCAGATGGTTCAGGGCAGGCTCTGCACTTAACCTGATCAAACAGGAAAACCAGGGATAACTTGGACCAGAAAAACCCCTTCATTAAGAACCTTGCCCTGCTGGGCAGTTTTCTCGGTCAGTTTCCGGATAAATCCAGGAATGACACCGGGGAGTTGGCCAGCTTGAATAAGGTATTCTACCAGTCTTTCAGCGAAATCCTGGAACGGGAGCCCATACTAAACCCGTGGTTCACTCCAGCATGGCTCGACCATGCACTCAGGGGGATTTCCCTCATGCTGGAAGAGAAGGTGCTGCTTAAGTGGTTGGGTGCCTACGGGGGAATACCCATAAGGGCAACTCAGCAAAAAACCATAGGCCTGGTGCTTGCAGGAAACATACCCCTTGTGGGATTTCATGATATACTTTCAGTGCTGGCTAGCGGTCACCGCGTACAGGCCAAGACCTCATCAAAGGACGACCGGCTCATCCGGGAAGTGGCTGCAATCATCGGCAGTCTGGATGCAGACCTGGGAGAGCGCATCTCATTTACCGATGATCACCTTACAGGTATGGATGCTGTTATTGCCACCGGCAGCAACAACAGTTCCCGCTACTTCGAGTACTATTTCAGGGAAATCCCGCACATCATCAGAAAGAACCGCAATGGGGTAGCCGTTTTAACTGGTAATGAAACTGAGAGGGAACTGATGGCCCTGGGGGAGGATATCTTCACCTATTTCGGAATGGGATGCAGAAATATCACTAAACTTTTCATCCCGGAGGCTTATGATCTGAAGGTTCTTCTGGGGGTTCTGGACAACTATGTGGATCTTACCCAGCATAACAAATACACAAACAACGTGGATTATTATCGTTCCATATACCTGATGAATCGTTTGGAATTTCTGGACAATCACGTGACCCTGGTAAAAGAAGATCCAGGCATTGCCAGCCCGGTTGGGGTTGTTTTTTATGAAAGATATTCTGAAATTGGAAGGGTGCTACAAGTACTGGATGAAAAGAAGGATGAGATTCAATGCATCGTATCTCTTCATCCTGAAGTACAGAACCGCTTGAAACCGGGGAAAACACAGGAACCTATGCCCTGGGATTACGCCGACGGAGTGGACACACTAAAGTTCCTGATTGAATTGAAATGATATTACTATTCCGAATAATAAGCGATGAGGACCAGGAGTTCTACCGCGATCTGGTAATCGACGGATCCGACACCTTCCTCGATTTTCATCATGTCCTGCAGGAAAACCTGGGTTTCGACCCTACCCAACTGGCCTCCTTTTTCATTACCAATGAGAACTGGGAGAAAGAGAATGAAATTACCCTCATTGACATGATGCAGGAATCGGGTGCTGAAACACTTACCATGGAGAAGGTAATCATGGAGCAGTATTTCGATGATGTTAACCAACGGATGATCTATGTGTTTGATTTCTTCTCCGAACGCGCCTTTTTCATGGAACTCATTGAATACTCGGACCAGGAATCTCCACGGAAAACACCATTTATTGCACAGTCGGTAGGAGATCCTCCCAAGCAACTTGCGCTGGACATGCTTATGGATGAGCTGGCAGATGAGGGTGAAGCTGACCCCGATGACGATGACGACAATCCTGAAGGGGATGACCTCAGGATAGATGACCTGGATCCGGATCTCTTTGGATCGGGAAATCCAGAGGACTACTAAGATGGAAAAAACACTTTTAGTGCTGGGTGGTCCCACTGCCATAGGCAAGACATCATGTGGCATCCTGCTTGCCAGCCATTTTAATACAGAAATTCTTTCGGCCGATTCCAGACAAATCTATCGTGAAACCACGATAGGTACAGCAGTACCCTCCCCTGAAGAACTCAGGCTGATTAAACACCACTTCATCCAGTCCACCTCCCTGGAAGATCCTTACAACGCCAGCAGATACGAGCAAGATGCTATCCTGGCACTGGAGGAGCTGTTTAAGGATCACGATCTTCTTTTAATGGTGGGTGGATCCGGTCTCTACATCGATGCTGTCTGTACCGGAATTGACGACCTCCCTTCTGCTGATCCACTGCTGCGCGCCCATCTGCTTGAACGATTTAAAGAAGAGGGACTTGAGCCGCTCACCAGGCAGTTAAAGGAACTTGACCCACAAAGCTATGAGAAGGTAGATCTGAAAAATCACATGAGGGTCCTGAAAGCCCTGGAGGTTTCCCTGCAAACCGGAAGGCCCTATTCCGAATTCCTTTCAAATACCAGAAAAGAAAGACCTTTCAGGATTCTTCGGGCAGCTCTTGATATGGATAGGGAGGATCTTTACAAGCGAATAAACCGCCGGGTGGACCAGATGATGGAAGAGGGCTTGCTGGAGGAAGTGAAGAGCGTGATCCCTTATCGTCACCTGACAGCCATGAAGACCGTGGGATACCGTGAGTTATTCAGGTACCTGGATGCTGAAATCTCATTGGAGGAAGCCGTGGACCTGATTAAACGAAATACCCGGAAGTTTGCCCGTAAACAGCTCACATGGTTCAGAAAGGGCCAGAAGTACACCTGGTTTCACCCTGAGCAGGCTGCTGAGATTGCCAAATGGGTGGAGGATCAGCAGGATTAGGCTTTGCAATACTACTTATAAAAGTTCCTGTTGAAAGCAGAGAACTCATCCCGGCCCAGAATCAACCTTCTCCAGAATGCCTTTAGAAAGCCTGTTCCGTAAGCCAGCAACTGGGTGTAAGAAGTAAGAATGGCCAGTAGACCGATGCCCAGGCTCCTGTTCTGAAATGTAGCAAGAATAAACAGCATCAGAATGTGCAGGGCCAGTGGCGCAAGAAACCAGGGAGAAATAAAGACCCCCAGCAATATGAGGCCCATGCATCCCAGGGTAAACAGGGCCGGAGCAAAATGCACCAGTTTCATCGATCCCGGATGCCTCTTATGCAGGTTGATCCTGGCTATACCGGAATTATACACCTGCTTAAAAAACTGACGCAGATTGGATCTGCGCTTGTGATAAACAAAAGCATCTTTGATCAGGGTGGTGCTAAACCCGTTCTCCAGAATTCTCAGGCTCAGATCCACATCTTCCCCGAAACGCATTTGGGAAAATCCACCTGTGGCTTTATAAACTTCCCGGGAATAACCCATATTGAATGACCTGGGATGAAATTTGCCCATCTTTTCGGTCCCTCCCCTGATTCCTCCAGTGGTAAGAAAAGAAGTCATGGAAAAGTTAATAGCCTTCTGGAACTTTGTGAAATCGGGATGAGCCCGGTCGGGTCCTCCAAAGGCATCGGCATAAGAGCTGCTGAGCCTTTCTTTCACAATGCTGCAATAATCAGGGGGAATCACGCAATCCGAATCAAGGAAAATCAAATAATCGCCACTTGCCTCCTCACTCCCGAAATTACGACTGGGACCCGGACCTGAATTTGCCTTGAAGAAATATTTGATATCCAGCTGGTCGGTGTAGGATTCCACAACCTGCAGGCTACTCTTTGTGGAGCCATCCTCAACGATAACTATTTCAAAATCTTTATCTGTCTGAATGCTGAGACTCTGAAGTAACTCTTCGACCTCTCCAGGCCTGTTGAATACAGGAATAATCAAAGAAATCTTTAACATCAGCTGTTAAATCTCATTCTCGATTTCATACTTATTTCGCTCGGATGCACTTCTGGAAATCAGCTCTCCAAGAAAGCCTCCAATAAAGAAAAGTGAACCTATGATCATGCTGGTGAGGGCAATATAAAATATCGCGCTGTCAGCGATCAGTCTCTGTGGAATATGTTTAAGCAGGGAGACCAGTTTATCGATACCAAGAAAAAGTGCAATCCCGAAACCAAGTATAAACATCAGGGTGCCCAGCAAACCAAAAAGGTGCATGGGTTTCTTTCCAAAGCGGGTCAGGAAGGACACAGTAAGCAGGTCCAGAAATCCGTTTACAAAACGACTCATTCCGAATTTTGTCACCCCGTATTTCCGTTCCTGGTGCTGGACCACCTTCTCTCCGATCATGCTAAATCCGTTTCCCTTGGCAAGAACAGGAATATAGCGGTGCATATCCCCATATACCTCAACGCTTCTGGCCACATTCAACCGGTAGGCTTTCAGTCCACAATTAAAGTCGTGCAGACTTATTCCGCTTACCCTTCGTGCGGCCCAGTTAAACAATTTTGTGGGAACCCTTTTGCGAAGGAAGGGATCGAAGCGTTTCTTCTTCCATCCGCTGACCACATCATATCCTTCCTCGACAATCATCCTGCGCATCTCGGGAATCTCTTCGGGACTATCCTGGAGATCGGCATCCATGGTGATTACCACCTCTCCCAAGGCCTTATTAAAACCGGTATGGAGGGCAGCAGATTTCCCATAATTCCTACGAAACTGAATGCCCCTGACCTGATTATATTTTTGCTTTAATTCCTCAATCACTGCCCATGATCCATCTCTTGATCCGTCGTCAACCAGAATCACCTCATAAGAAAGCTTATTACTGGTCAGCACGCGATTGATCCAATCACACAATTCGGGAAGAGACTCCTCCTCATTATAGAGGGGGACAACAATAGAAAGGTCCATCAGAAGATTTAAAAATTAAACTGCTGTATCAACAGGATTCTCCTCCTTCTTGATAAAAGCAGCCAGGATCAGGCCAATGATGGCATTCCCAACAATACCGAAAATCAAACCCATAGTGAGCATTCGCTTGGGTTCGAAATTCTTCGCCATCCGCTCGATCATATCATCCAACATATTCTCGGGTATACGGGGGTTATTCATCATTTTTTCTTCGGCAACCAGCTTGATTTTATCAATCAGTTCGGGATCGATAAATGTATACAACACATAGCTGTAAATGGTCGTAATAATGGAGGAAATTATCCCGATCACAAGGGCCATGACAAAGATCTGTCCGAATTTTGCAAAGCCTCCCAGGTACTCTTTCCGATAAGCCACCAGGCAATAGGCCAGAACTGCTATCCCTACCACCATGCTAAGGTAGGAAGTCCAGTTTGCCGTAGCCAGATCCATGATATAAAAAATAACACCCAGTAGGATGCCTACAAAACCGACGATGGCTCCATAAATCAGAGCTGGTTTCCAGAATGATGCTTTCTTTTCCATGTTTAGACTTTATGTTGGTTAGTTGCTACCAAAAAAACGGGCAAGCTACTTATATCGCACCGCTACAACCGCCTACCCTTGCTACCTTCCGGTCCTGGGGGA
>JAOZLK010000129.1:0-3240 GCA_029934875.1 Bacteroidales bacterium
ACTTCGACTTTAATTCCACCCCTGACTGCGGCAGAGTGGGCCTTCACCTGCTCATAATCATCTGGTCCTCCTCCCTCTTCATCAGTGCCAGCCCCATTCAAAAAAACCTTTCGGGAAAACTCCCCATTGTCGTCACCCCCGGTAAGGGTCATTGTATGATACCAGGAGCCTGTCTCGATGTTCTCAAGATCAATTTCGGCCATTTCACTGGAAGTGCCTTTGTTAATCAATACCAGTCCTGTCTCTCCCGATGAAAAAGTGGATGCGAAATTGATCACCTGCCCGCTGCCGCTCAAGGTGGATTGTACCATACGATCACCGAAATATTCCTGGAAGTAGTACATGTAGAAAAAAGCAGGCCTGGGATTATAGAGATCCACCCCTGGCTCCCCTCCCCTGGAGAACATCCCGTGATCGTTTCCTTCCGCCCAGCTGTTGGCCAGATCCCAGCGATTGGCCAGACCGTAACCATTCAAAACAAATTCTCCCATCAACAGGGCCGCATGCATCCCGTTAATGAAAGAAACCTGTTGCATGGATCCCTCAGCAAAAATGTTCCACTCGGTAAAAGCCACCGGAATCATGGGCTTCTCTGCTTCTTCCATATCAGCCATGATGTCTTCCATAATATGGCCTGCAACACCATGTGAATTTAAAATTACGCTGGCAGGTGAATCCTGGTTATGAGGCGTAAAGTAGGAGTGTACAATCAGGAAATCGGCCAGATCACCCACCTCGGGCATCATGCCTTCATTCCAGTAAGTATTTATGGGGTCATAGGAAGTTTCAGCATCATAGGCCACCACGCCTATTTTAATCTCCACACCGATCTCAGCAGCTGCAGCTCTCATGGAATCTAAAAATACCCTGCAATGCTGGCCATACAACTGGCCGTTAATATATTCAGGCTGGCCATCCTGGTTCTGGGAAACATCAATCTGGTATCCCGTTTGCCATTTACCAAAATTCTCGTTCCCAATCTCCCAGAACTTTGACCTTCCATTGTCATACCTGACCCATTCTGCAGCCTGGTGGGCTGCTGTGGATACCGGATCAGGACCGGTCCCATAACGGGCATAGGAATAATTTACGCAGACAATGCCCGTACTGCCTGTTGATTCCAGCATCTGGTAATACTGTGGGGTAGACATGCGCCAGCTGGCCGGATTCATGCCATAGCCGGGATCTATGTCGGAGGGAATGTCGGCAGGCCTTTCCCCGGGAGAAAGATTCCAGAAGTAGGTATTGGAAGAATTTCCGCCTGGCCAGCGGAGTACATTTGGACTCAGCTTATTGATATCATTCATGACTGTGGCATGGCCATTCATATTGCCCATCCAGGTCACAGCATTATTTCCATATATCCAGTGCGGGACCTTTGTCAAAACTGAATCCCCGTCTACGCTTATTTGTATGCTGGACTCACCTGAAGGTTTTTCCTTTAGGATAGAGGCCGGCAGCTCTGCACTTCTCTCCTCCCAGTCATCCAGGAAAAATCCTGGTTCCTGTCCCATCACAAATCCAGCAGCCATACTGGCCACAACAAAAAACACCTTCCTCATTCCTCGTCAAAATAATCGATATACCAGTTGGACTCATCAAGGAGTTTGGTATAAATAATATCACGCCTTCCCGGGGGAAACTTTGCAGATACTGCTTTAGCCAGGAAAGAGGGATCGTTTCTTCGTTTAGCCACACGCATGAGGTCGTAAAAACGTTCACCCTCAAAGGCCAGCTCCCTGGCCCGTTCATCCATAATTCCCTGTTCAAGAAGATTCTGCTTGGCCTGGAACTGACCCGATAAACTACTATAACCCAGAATCTCGTTTGTAAAGGGATCGAAAGTGAATTTGTCATCCGACATGAATATTCCATCGTTTTCACTTCCAAGCCCCACGCGTCCCCTGACACCCAGTTGTTCCCTGTCAGGGCGGGGCGAGTAGTTACTTCCGTCATTCATTACAGCTTCCGCCATCCCCGTTTCAGTCCTGATCAAATCGCCACGCTCGGCGGCCCAATAGACGTATATCTCGGCCAGGTAGAGGTGAATCCCCCCTGCCCTGTATATGATGTAGTTGGCATCCTGGTCGAATAGATTTTTATTAACGGAGTACTTGAAGATCATGGTATCCATCCCATCCATAATGGCCCGTGAATTACGATCATCTTCATCAGCTCTCAACATCAACATCTCAAAGTACTCAAGCTCTGTAATCGGAACTCCGTTTTTCACATACAAATAGGAGCTTCCAAACCCCCTGAGGAAATCGGAGGGGATGCCCCTGAAAATCCACTCGGACTTTTCCGGTGCGAAGGAAATATAGTTCATCCGCTGAGCACGCCATTGGGTTTCCCATTTAAAAACAGCCTGGTAAGTAGGCTTAAGCATGTAGCTGTGTGGAACCCAGGGCTCAAAAAAGTTCTGAAACTGATTTTGCTGAAAACTGGACTTATTGAACCAGAGGGTATAGATGTGCTCCCTGCTATCGATTCCATCAAAAATGTTTCTCCAGTTTCCACCCCCATAGCTTTCATCAAGCTGATAGCGGTAATTCTCGCTGCTGTTATATATGATCTCTTCAAAATGAGATGCAGCCTGTGCCAGGTCACCACGTGTCAGGTACATCTGTCCAAGCAAGGCATGCATGGCCCACTGGTTCCAGATGGTCACTTCCCATGAAATGTCATCGTTTTCCATATAGTGATTCACCCCTACGGCTTTCACTTCATTCTCCAGTTGTTCGGTGTAGAAATCAATCACCATTTCGGTGTTCATGTAGTGTTTCTCCAACTCTATAGGCTGGTTCAGGATGGTATCGTTGTAATAACCGTCCACGGAGAAATTGATATATACGCTGTCAATATAGCTTCCGGAGCTATTCACAAAATCGTTGACCTCGTCATAAGTTACCAGTGACTCATAGATGTAGGGTATCTTACCATAAATTCTGACACCGTTAAAATAAGCCCAGGCCCGCATGCAAAGAGCCTCACCGTAAAGGCGGTCATAATTGGTCACCGGGCTGTTCCGGTCCATCACCTCCGGGTGCTTCTCCTGCAGATTCCTAATAAAATTGTTGCTGGCGGAAATCAACCTGAACAAAGCAGTGGGCGAGGCATATTCATTTGTCTTTGAGACAGAAAAATTCTCAATTTCCACCATGTCGGCTGTGGCTGCATCCGTTACTTCAACCAGGTCTGCCCGCAGTTCACCAAGAATAAACAGTTGCTCCGCCAGGT
>JAOZLK010000129.1:3250-9636 GCA_029934875.1 Bacteroidales bacterium
CAGGTTCTGCTGAAGCCCATACATACCCATCGCCACCGAGCGATACTCATACCAGTCATCGAAGAGCATATCCTCGGTAATATTCAATTCTTGCTTGGGGCTCAGAAATTCCTTACACGATGTCAGAAGGATTCCCGTCAGGGCCATCAGCCCAGCCAGCGCCATATATTTTTTTAGTTTTCTCATACCTCTTATTACAATGCTGTTACAACCCAACTTTAATACCTAAAATAAACTGCTTTACATGCGGGGGCAGTCCATAATCAACTCCCTGGTAAATCTGCGAGTGGGAATAGGCAAATTCAGGATCATATCCCAGATAGTCGGTCATGGTAAATAAATTATTGGCCGACACATATACCTCCGCATTTCTGAAAAAGAGAAACTGCGTGCGGATCCTGTATGATACCGTAATGTTCTTTACCCGGAGGTAAGATCCGTCCTCGATCCATCTGCTGGAAAATTCAGTATTTCCCATGGGATCATCCCAGACTGCGCGTGGAACATTTGTTTCCTGTCCATCATGTTGCCACCTGTTCAGTACATTCACACTCTGGTTCGAAAGATCAACCATCCTTTCGTTCTTAAACCTGACATAGTTATAGACTTCCGGACCAAGTACATACTGAAGGGTACCCGATAAACTGAATCTTTTGTAGGTGAATACCGTTGTCAGACCTCCGAAGAAATCGGGATTATATGATCCTATAATGGTCTTATCGTATTCATTGATAATCCCGTCCTTCAGCCCCTCGGGTCCTGAAATATCTTTGTAGATGGCATCCCCTGCACCATAATACATACCCCTGTCATTCATCAGGGGAGTCTCAGGAGCGGTGGCATTTACCCCTTCAAAAACATAGCCGTAGAAGCTATTGGCCGGATATCCAACCTGGTTAACTTTTTGGCCTCCCGGAATGTTGTAAACAAGCTTATCGCCTTTAATCTCGCTAATCTCATTCTCCACCCTGGAGAATGTTCCCTTGATATCCCATTTAAAAGAAGATGCATCAACTACACGGAGGAAGGTGCTCAACTCCAGGCCGGAATTATGCATCTTCCCCCCATTCTCTATCCTGAAATCATAACCGAAATAGGCCTCAACGGGTGCGTATATGATCATATCATTCGTAGTGGACACAAAATAATCCACAGAAATCATAAAACGATTACCCAGGAAGGACAAATCCACTCCACCATTTATCGTAGTTACCGTCTCATAGCTAAGGTTGTCATTTGACAGTAGTGCCGGGTACAGGCCAACTGTCTCCCTGAATTTCACAGCCTGGTAATAGTTGCTCGAGCTGGACTCACCAATATCATCATTCCCTACTTTTCCGGCAGACAGCCTCAGTTTCATTTCCTCCAGCCAGGCCAGGTTCCTCATAAAGGACTCATTGGAGACCCTCCATGCCAGACCTGCAGAATAGAACAAGCCATAGGGTTGACCTCCAATTTTAATGGTATTATCAGCTTCATCTCCAACACGGGACGATCCGTCAAGGGTCAGACTGGCCGTTAACAGATATTTATCCCGAAAATCATAGGTGACATTCTCATAAAAGGATATCCAGGTCCAGTCACGATTTGCCCCGCCAATTTCCCTCAGGTTGTTCTGGCCATCACCCAGGGCGCGGTACTCGTCATTGGGGTGTGCATTTTTTGTAAGGCCAAAGTCAAACTCATAAGAATTAGACATAATGTTCATCCCTGTATTTGAAACGATGGAATGGTCTGTCCCAATATCCTTCTGATAAAGAAGATAGGTGTTATTGTAGAAGGAATTCAGGCTGTTGTTTGCTGCCCTCGAGATATTATAAGCTTCATCATTTTCATAGAGTTCCATTCCCAGGTTGGGCAGGAACTGGGTCTCCTTCATCACATCGTAGTTGTAGCTTAGCTTGGTCAGAATGGAGAACTCCCTGTTGATGGTAAACTCTGCACCAACGAAGGAGGTAAAATTATAGTTGGTATTTGTTGCCTCGTAATTTTCGATTACCGCCAGTGGATTACTGATACCAATTCCATCCACCTCGGCCAGGGTAGTTAGCTGGTTACCCTCAGCATCATACTGGTAGGGACCCAGGAGGGGTGATTTGGCCAGGCTGGTCATTATAGGGCTGGTCTCGGAGACAATGGCCGACTCCTTTAGCGAGGAGGAGTTATTGCTCAGGGCAACACCCGCATCCATCTTGAGCCATGTAAAAATGTTCAAAAGGCTCACGAAACGAAGGTTATAACCCGTGAAGCCTGTATTCTTTACTACATTGTCACCATTCATATATCCAAATGACAGTCCGTACCTGGCTATTTCGTCTCCTCCTTTAACACTTAAATTCAAATTATAGAAGAAGGCGTCATCATAAATCAGGTCCTGCCAGTTCGTACTGTGCTGGTAATTGATATAGTCCTGTTCACCCTTCTCGGTGAAAAGCGTTGAGAAACGTTCCCTCATCACTTCCTCCTCCTGCCCGGTGGAAAAAAGAAGCTCGTTCATCAGGGTCCTGTGCTGGGAACCACTTAGCTGGGGAATCTGCTTTGACGGAGCCAGCGAGTATCCAAACCTTGCATCCACATCAATGGTCGTCTGGGTTACACTGGGGTCCAGGGTTTGGATAAAAACCAGGCCATTTGAACCTTTGGATCCGTATGCCGCCGAATAGACCGGATCTTTAACCACGGTGATTGCCGAGACATCGAAGGCATTCACCCCCAGAAGTGCATTATACTGATATCCCTCAAGCCGGGAACTGAAAAGATTCAAAGAGTTAATCGGTATTCCGTCCACCACGTAAAGAGGCTCATTATTGGCATAGATGGAACGTACACCTCGCAGGGTGGATACAGCGCCGCTTCCAATATCGCTGGAGCGGTTGACGGTATGCATCCCTGACACATTTCCCTCCATAAATTCATCCACGGTAAATGCATTCGTATGGTGGCGGGTGCTCATGTCAGGTTCTGAAAAAGCAGTGGACATATCCCTGCGCTGTCTTTGCATGTTCAGAACCAGCAAGGGATCATCTCCGGATACCTGGTTCCACATGCTCAGGTAAACGGTCAATTCGCTCCTCATATTCAAATAAATTCTTCTCTGCTTCCATTCACCTGTGGGAGAAACAATTATCCATGCATTTCCGGAAGGCACTGTTAAACTGAAAGCCCCGGTACTATCGGTAATCACGGGCAGCATTGCAGATCCCTCAACCGATAGTGCCACATTCGGGACCGGGGTCCCCCCCCCGGCTTTGACAATACCGTTCACCACAAGAGTGTCCTGGGCATAAAGGGCATATGTACCTGTTATCAACAGGAGAAAGATGAGCGGTTTTATTATAGTTCTTTTCATCATCCTAGTCATCATAAGGAATAAAATCAATGTAATCAATCACCAATCCGTTGGAATTAACCCTTCCCGGCTCATTGTATACGAATTTCACAGTACACTCTCCATAGGGGGCATTGTTTTCCACCCAGCAATCAAATCGGTTGAAGGCCCCTTCAGGTTTGTATCTTTTCCCGGTAACACTGTACCACAACTCCCTCTGCAGCACATAATCGTAATAGTCTATGGAGTAAACGAGCTCATCGTTCACGAAAATATCATAGATACCCCCCACGAACATGTGAGTCCTGACAACCATCAGGTACCTTCTCGGGAATAGGGTTTTTACCTTGAACTCAAGCTCAAAGTTCTGGTCATAACCCAGGGTGAAGGGCACCCTTACAATAGAATCGTTGGAGCCACCTGCCACAAACTCGCGCAGGGGCTCAAAGGTCGAGCTGCTGCTAACCTTAACTTCCTGCAGCCAGGCAAACTTATTGGCACCTACCTGTTCGAGTAAATGTTCACCCTCAAAACGCTGAGCAGCGGCAAAGAGGGTATCAGGCACATCAAATTCTGCATAATCATATGCGTAACCATTACTGCAAAATGCCTGGTCAACCGGATCATACTCCACATATATACTATCACCCAGGATATTCTTCATTTTCAGGGTATCGGGCGGAGGTGGATGAATAAAGGCATCTAATTCAACAAAGTTTTCAAAAACTCCGTGCTCCAGTACATAGGGAATCAGTACCTCATACTGCCAGTCCAGGGGAATGTCATTATGATCCTGGTATAAATCACCCAGGGTCTCTGCCATTCTATCCAGGGCACCGTTGTACTTTTCCTTTCCCGGAAATGCGAAAGTGGCCGATTTGTACCTGTCCTCCTTACTTACGGGGAACATGACTTCTTCAAATTCGTTGTAAATTTCCGCAACTGTGTCGTAAATCGTATTCCCGTATTCATCAAAGCCAATGGGCCGGCTCAACTCCTTATCCAGTACCAGCGAGTCATAACTATCTATATAAGATGCAAGTACCGGGTTACTTAGTGAAAAGAATTCGTAAAGGTTGGGTTTGGGCAAACCTACCTCTCCTGTTACAAAATACTTCCCGTTTCGGTATAGCGGGCTTTCAGTGGCAATCTCTATCTCATCAAAATAGAGACGGCTCCCTGTATTCTCGAAGTAGGCGAATTTCTCTGCAAGGGTCTGGATTTTCTTTTTCCCGCTGATATTCCTCGACTGTATGAAGAATACCGAGATGTGATAATCAAGTATGGAGGCGGTCATTTCCCCGGTGTCGGTAAGGGCGGTAATTGCATTGTTATCGGGAATGAACAGACTGTAAGGTTTATCGGTCAGAAAAAGGGTATCATACTCGAATTCTTTCATATACTGCACAAACAGGGACAGGTCAGGATTCTGCTGAACAGCTTCCCACACATTCATATCCACCGTCTCGGGCTGATTATCATAGTGCTCTTCCCATCGCTTCTCACATGAGAAAAGCACAAGAGGGAGCAAGGCCAGTACTATATATCGGATCGCTTTCATATTCTACTCTTTAACATATGGTGTAAACCTCAATACATCCCAGCTAAACGTCCCGGGAATCAGAGTCCTGACTTCAAAGAGGTGGTTTTCATATTTTACAAAATTGATGGTCCCCAGCTCAACCCATTGAAAGGGGTAACTTGAGTTCGTTCCTGTGGACAAATCAAAAAGGCCTCCCACTTTCTTTCCATCGATGAAAGCCTCAACCAGTGCATTGCTGCCTGCCACATTGTTCACCCTCATTTCCACGGTATAGATCCCCTTAACAATCTTTGGGACTTCATACTGAACAATGAAATCACCATCCATGAAAATATAATCGCCACCCCAGGCAGGATGCTCCGGGTCGCCGGTTTCCACAAAGGTCAGGTCGGCTCCCCACCATGTAAAATGAAACAGGGAGGACGTGTCTTCAACCAGGTATGACCCGGGTGTTTGCCTGTACTCATTGAAAAGGGGCTCATCCCAGAACTCGTAGGTCTGGGTTGCAGTATTGGGGGCCACCTGCCTCAGGACCTGGTCAATGAAGTGGATGGCTCCACTCAGGGTGAGTACATTGGAATTGTCATAATCGAAGCCCGCATAATCAATAATTGTCGTATCCACTCCCACAATAATTGTATCAAAAACCTCTTTGCCAGGATTTACCAGGATATCCAGTCCAAGGCCGTTTATATGAACAGGAATCTCTGAATAGGTGGTGTAGTTGGAGGAATAGTCAGCAAAATCGTCCAGGAAACGGCTATCCTCAATCATGTGGTAGGTCACAAAACCATATAATGGATTACTTGCATCGGTGTAGTTTTCATCATCCGGACTGATCCACTCTGCCAGCTCCTGAAAAGAATAGATACCCCTTGCATTGAATACCGAATCATGCTCCATCAGCAGCGTAAAAGGATCAGCCGCATCCTCCGGCCTGGAGTTCAGGTCAAACACATCTTTAAGTCCGCATTCATCAACAGCTGCCTTAAACAGGGAATATCCGCTGTGCGTCTCCATCCATTCATAAGTGGTAGAGGTAACCGGTTCAAGCGCACTGCTGATCTTATGGATATAGCCATTGGAAAGTTCAATGTTGAGCTCAGAAATGGGTGCCTGGTTGTTAATCTTATAATAGGAAGTATCGGTCTCTATCACAAAACTAACAGTTAGAATATCTCCCGAAAGTGTATACTCTGGTAATGCACCAAAAGGAAAATTGTCACTCTTAATGGCCAGGTTCACCACGTGGTACCTGCTGAATGCCCGGACAAAATCTGTATCTGCAATCAGGTCTTCCAGCGAAGAAAAACGCTCAATCTTCTCAATAAAAGCATCAATCGCCTCGTTGTCGGGTAAAAACATGGTATAGCCATATCCGTCAGGATTATAGGCACTCATGGTTTTATCGATCCCGCCTCCTTCCAGGATAGAAAGAAAGCTCGAGTAGCTGGAATCATTCTCCACAATGTAGTCATATATGGAAATGCCTATCAGGTCCTCGAATCCTGCCTC
>JAOZLK010000662.1 GCA_029934875.1 Bacteroidales bacterium
CTTTTCTTGATGATTATGGTGGAAAGGCCGATTTCATCTGGTATCCCATGCCTGAGCATACTTTCAAGTATGGCATTTCCAGCACCTATCATGTAATCAAACCCGGGGCGGTGACTGTTGAAGATGAGGGTGGGGGAACCACCACATCAGAATTGTCATCCAACCAGGCACTGGAGAGTGCAATCTATCTGTCCGGAGAGTCAAAAATTGGTAAGAAGTTCGCATTACGCTATGGTCTCAGGTATTCACTCTTTAATAGTGTGGGCCCTGCAACAGTGTATAACTACAATGATGAATACCAGGTCCTTGACTCTACCACTTACCAGGAAGGTGAATTCTTCAATTCTTACTCTGGGCTGGAGCCACGTCTTGCTGCAAATTATCTACTGAGCGAGCGAAGCTCTGTCAAAGCCAGTTATGCAAGGACCAGGCAGTACCTTCAGATGTCAAGTAATTCCACTGCTGGTACTCCGCTCGACATATGGTTTCCGGCTTCTCCCAATGTCGCCCCCCAGATATCCGACCAGGTATCCGTAGGCTACTTCAGAAACTTCATGGATAATAAAATCGAAACTTCCATTGAACTCTACTATAAACAGATGGACAACGCCATCGACTTCCGTGACCATGCACAACTCTTTCTGAATCCAAAACTTGAGGGTGAGCTAAGGGTTGGGGAGGCGAATTCATATGGAGCTGAGTTTTATTTTAAATATGACTTTACAAAATTTTCAGGTTGGATCTCTTATACCAGGTCCAAAACCACCAGGGATATCCCCGATATCAACGAGGGCGTACCCTATCCTGCTCCCTATGATAAACCCAATGATCTAGCCATAGTCTTCAGCTATGATATATCACAAAGGGTCAGCCTTGGGGCGAACTGGATCTACAGCAGCGGCGTTCCCTTTACGCTTCCCACCGGAAGATATGAATTCGGAGGAAACATCCTGCCGATATATACAGGCAGGAATGAGTACAGGTTACCGGATTACCACCGGCTTGATATCTCCGTATCGATCAGGGGCAAGGATAAGCCAGGTAAGCGGTGGCAGGGGGAATGGAATATCTCCATTTATAATGCTTATGCCCGCAAAAATGCATGGACCCTCAATTTCCAGCAGGATGAAACCAATCCTGAAATAACCTATGCAGAGATGACCTACCTCTTTAGAATCATTCCGGCACTTACCTATAATTTCACCTTCTGATGGAAAAGCGGCCCCTGGGAAATATTCACCTGATTATGGCATTGCTGATGCTACTGAACCTGTCTTGTACAGAAATCGTTCAGATTGATCTGGACTCCACATATACAAGACTGGTGGTAGAGGGAGGAGTCACAAACGACTCAATACAACACCAGGTTCTGCTAAGCCTTTCAAGAGATTATTTCTACAACCAGGCTACCCCCAGGGTTTCAAATGCCCTGGTCCACCTGGAATTTGAAGATATCAGCCTCTTGATGGAGGAGCATGACACCATTCCCGGACTATATCTTACCCCCCATGCTTTTCGGGGCACCATTGGCACTACTTACAGCCTTAGTATAGACCAGGTCGACGTGGATGAGGATGGTACTTACGAGTCCTACAATGCAAGCTCCACCATGCCGGGTGGTGTAGTTCTGGATTCAATTCTGTTAAACTATTCCTCTACCGTATATGGAAGCGGATGGGAGGTTTACATGTTTGCCCTCGATCCTCCTTCCAAAGACTGGTATGGCCTGAAATTCTGGAAAAACAGCGAGTTAATAAGCCCCAACCTGATTGATTACAGTATACAGACTGACGATTTTTACAATGGTAAATATCTCTTTTACGGGATACCCATTGCCTACTATTCTGACGATGAAACTGAAGAACAATTGTTTCCGGGCGATACTGTAAGCCTTGAATTGCATAGTATTGAAGGGGACTATTACGATTTTGTAGGTGATGCCCAATTGGAGATTTATGGGAATAACCCACTATTCTCCGGCCCTCCGGCCAATATCCGCTCCAACATTGACAATGGTGCCTCGGGAGCCTTTACTGCCTACTCCATCTACCGCGCCTCCGCCATAGTCCCGGAATAAGAACCTTACGACATCAATCCCTTATAAACCAGGAGGGGCTGCCCCGATTGAGACAGCCCCTGCTTGAATCTGAATTATATGCTTTCTAGTAGATTCCAATCTGAGTCCTGTTTTTCACTATAATCTCGGGGATACCGTCGAAGGTGGTGATCAGACCTGTAACTGTCATGTGTTCACCCAGGAAGTAACGTTCGGGTCTCCAACTGAATTTCCTTGCAATCCGCCCTGGAAGAACTACCGTGAATTGCTGGCCAGGATAATCTCCGCCAAAGAAGAGCAGGTAGTCGTCAGTTTCCT
The DNA here is from genome assembly GCA_029934875.1 of Bacteroidales bacterium. Lineage (GTDB taxonomy): Bacteria > Bacteroidota > Bacteroidia > Bacteroidales. The sequence continues at coordinate 2,375 of JAOZLK010000662.1, forward strand.
TGTTGTGCCAGCTTGCATAAACCCTTCCGTAGATCAATGCAACTTCTCCCAGGTTATACTTCGCGTCGAATATGGAGAATGTCTGTACCCTGTAACCGTAATTGTATCGCCATCTGTAATTTGGATACCATCTGTTATAATCCCTGTACATGCTGCGGTTCCAGTAGATCTCATGATATGCAGGGTAATACAGAACATTGTAGTGATGAATATGCGTGTCGTGGTGATAATGTGTCCTGATTTTGGTGGAAGGATATGCATGATGGTAGTGATGTCCGCTGTAATATCGCTCCTTAGAATACTTATTCTCCTTCATGGGTCTTTTTGCATTGCCACCACTATAATTGGAATGATGATTGGCTTTGGCACCATGATTGACTTTGATATTATGAACTGTATTATTTTTTGCTGGCTTATTGTGTGCCATCACGGGTCGACTGGCGGTCTGATTGTACCTGGTGATTGATTTCTGATTGGGGCCTGTATAAGCATTGGCTGTAGTTTGTCTTGCCTGGGTTTGTCTTGCCTGAGTTACCCTTGCAGTGGTCCCTTTCGCCTGAACCTG
>JAOZLK010000663.1 GCA_029934875.1 Bacteroidales bacterium
GGAAGGCTGTTTTATGCATCCACAAATTTTGGTCCCCTCTCCCACTTCTGGAATGAATTACCAGCCCTGAACCGGTACATTGCAAACTGCCAGCATATTCTGCAGAACAGCTCTCCCGACAATGACATCCTGGTCTATTTTCCCATTCACGATGTATGGGCAAGAACTGATTCACGAACACTTCCCAGGATGTTTGGGGTCCACCACGCCTACGAATGGCTTATGGATTCCCCTTTTGGAGTCATGATAAAGGATCTCTGGTCTTCCGGCTATACCTTTGATTATATCTCAGACCTGAAGCTGGAGGAACTTACGGTGCGCAAAGAGAAAGTCCTGGCAGGTAATTCCAGCTACCGGGCCATCCTGATCCCGGATTGTAAAACCATGCCCCTGCATACCCTGGAACGCCTTCATGAACTTGCAAGAAAAGGGATCCCTGTTATTTTTGAGAAGGATCTGCCGGAAGATGTACCCGGACTTCACCAGCTTGATGAACGCCGTAAAAAGCTCTCAAAGCTTAAAGCCGGCATGGCAAGATCAGGCAAAATCAGGGTAAGCACCGGAATCAACAAGGAACTGTTGAACTCTGGAATTGTGGCTGAAGGATTATCAGAAAAGGGAGTAAGCTTTATCCGGAAAAAGTCCGGTGACCAAACCCTCTATTTTGCTGCGAACCTCTCCGCCTCGGCATGTGCAGGGTGGATCCCCCTGAGTGTTCCCGCTGAGAGCGTTGAAATTTATGATCCCATGACCGGTGGGAAGGGGTCGGCTAGAGCACGTCCGGGTGAAAATGGCACTGATATATACCTGCGACTTGCACCCGGAGAGAGTCGCATTTTAACATGCTCTCCAACTGAATCAGAAATAGAGCCCTGGTCTTATTCCGAACCAGATGAATCTAAGAGAATCCGACTTCCCGGGAAGTGGCTGCTGACTCCTGTTGACGGGGCCCCTCAGCTTCCGGAACCAGAAGAAATAGAGGAACTGCATTCATGGACCAGCCTGGGAAAAGCGTGGGAAACTTTCAGTGGTACTGTGGTCTATTCCACCAGCTTCCAACTGCCGGCAACAGATGCAGGGAAGGCTTTCTTGCTTGACCTGGGAGATGTGCGGGAAACGGGCAGGGTAAGGATCAACGGACAGGATATTGGACTTTCCTGGTCTGTCCCCTTCAAGCTGTCTATTCCCCGGGGGATTCTTGAGGAGTCAAACACCCTGGAGATCGAGGTCAGGAACCTCTCCTTCAACCGGGTTATCGATCTTGACCGGAAAGGGGTTCCCTGGAAAAATTTCCATGAGATTAATTTTGTGAATATCAAATATGAACCATACGATGCCTCCGGGGCAGAACCAATGCCATCCGGACTGCTAAAACCTGTTATTCTCACACCCCTGAACTAAGCCTGATTTTAAAATTAAGTTGATTTGCTAAACATATGAACCAAAATACATGACAGGTTCCAGAATCATACTCAGTCTTGCGCTTGCCTTTGAATTTCAAGCAGGAACCTAAAAGATCAATGCGGTCAATGATGCTGTTTTTGTATTATAGAACGCAGATTGCCTAATTCGTTTATAGCATACAAAGGTAGGTTTGTTAACCAATCTTCTTTCCTGAAATCCGACATGGAGGTCCTGATAGCCATTTCAGTCGAATACTTCTGGCAGAATACTGTACCAGGAAATCTATTTCAGCTGTCGACCTCTCTGCCGACCAGTAATATATAACCAAATCAGGGATTGTTGATAATTGCTGTAAAACGAATTGTTCTGTCAGGGCCCCTTTAAATTCTTCAAAAATCACATTGCCTTCGATTAAAGTTCGAGCGTCAATATCGCCCATGGCTCCCAATAAGCCAACATCTGTGACAAACAATTTAAATGCTCCGTAATCCTCATGTGTATTGATTTCAGCGAAAAATAGCGTAGTTTTCATACCTGAAAACTGAATACAGATTGACACCTCCAGAAAATAATAAAAGAACATGCCCAAATTCAATGTAGTACTCTTGTTCCTAATTTCCTTAGTATTCATATCGTTTCAGCCGAATGGTAAAGAAAGCAGTGTAGACACTTCATCTTTTTTGGATGATATTAAATCGGAGCTGAAAAAGGAGTGGCCCGAAAACAGGACCATCAACCTGGTTTTTCACGGACACTCAGTTCCGGCTGGCTATTTTAAAACACCCCATGTAAATACCCTCGACTCTTACCCCTACTTGCTACTGAAAGAGTTAAAGGAACTCTACCCCTACGCTGTTATCAATGTCATTTGTACGGCGATCGGTGGTGAGAATTCCTCCCAGGGGGAAACTCGATTTGAGTCGGATGTTCTGGTACATAAACCCGATGTACTGTTCATTGATTATGCCTTAAATGACAGGGGGATTGGTCTTGAGAAGTCAAAAGAGGCCTGGGAGGAGATGATAAGTAAAGCATTAAAAGAGGAGGTCAAGGTAATTCTTCTTACCCCTTCTCCGGATCAAAGAGTGGATATCCTTCAAGCAGATAATGAATTGGAACAACATGCAGAACAGATCAGAAACCTGGCAAAACAGAACGAGATTGGACTAACGGATAGTTATGCTAAATTCAAAAACCTGGTGCAAAAAGGTGACAGCCTTTCTCTCTATATGTCACAGGTGAATCACCCAAATAAAAACGGACATCAGCTCATTGCGGATGAACTATTGCCGTTTTTCAAATAAAGAACCATTTTCAAGATGAAATACAAATTAAAATTCTCCTTTCTGATTATCCTTATTCTGGCATTTTCCTTTGCCACTTCAAAAGCACAAAAACCAGTAATTAAGCATGCTCAGTCTGATAATCTTACTTACGATGAATTGCTGAAGGAGTTCAGGACTCCTGATTACTCCTATTGGGGAGAAGTACCACTTTGGTGGTGGGAGGCAGATTCCTTAGATAAAG
>JAOZLK010000664.1 GCA_029934875.1 Bacteroidales bacterium
TAGAAATAAAAAGAAATTTTTTTGTCTTCATCATATTTCTATTTAAGAGTAACTACCTACTATTCTGCTTCATCTCCTTCAGAAATGTTCTCAATTCCTTGTATGGCACAACATTACAATTTTCGGCCCATTCAATGTACAGTTTTTCCAGTTTTTCCACTTCTTCCGGAAACTCTCCTGCCAGATTTTCTGTTTCTGTCCTGTCATTTTCAAGATTATACAATTCCCATTCTCCTTCTTCCATTACATCATAGTGAAAACGTGAGACAAGCTTCAATGAACCATATCTGATAGCCTTGTTACCTTCATGTTCCCAACAGAGAAAATCATGTTCTTTTCTTTGCTTCCCCTGCAGGATTGGAACAAGGCTTTTTCCTTCCACCGGAATAATCTCGTTTCCATTATATTCATCAGGATAATCTGCTCCTGATAATTCACACACGGTGGGCATAATATCGATGATATGAGCTACCTGGTGATCAATCTGTCCGGGTTCTATTAACTCAGGATACCAGGCGATGAATGGGGAACTGATTGCTCCCTCATGGCTCCAGTGCTTGAACCAGCGAAAAGGAGTGTTGCTTGCATTGGCCCAGCTATATTCATAGCCATCGAAAGAATCCGGACCTCCGGCAGGCACTCCTTCTTTTCCACGATGCACAGGTTCATGACATCCACCATTATCAGAAAGGAACATGATCACTGTATTGTCAATATCCCCGGTCTCCGTAATTGCAGATAGCAGTCTCCCAATATTCTGATCCATCCGGTCGATCATGGCTGCATAAACGGCCATTAAGCGATCATAATATTGTTTTTCCTGATTATCAAGACTTTCCCAATCTTTAGTAAATTCGTTTGCTTCACTTAATGACCATGCCGGGTTGATCATTCCCATGGAGATTAGTCTTTCATATCTATTCATCCTCACTGAATCCCAACCCTTCATATACTTACCTTCATATTTCTGAATATCCTCTTCAAATGCATGGAGAGGCCAGTGCGGGGCAGTATAGGGGAGGTAGAGGAAGAAAGGTTTATCCGGATCGCTCTCTCTAAGCTCACGGATATATCCAATGGCACGATCGGTATAGGCATCAGTTGCATACCATTGTGAGCCATCTTCGTTTTTCAGGAGCTTGTATCTCGCCTTACCAGCTTGTATCCAATCACCCGGAGGCTCTCTGATTGTATCTTCAATCAGGTAAGTTCTGCCTTCAGCAACTCCAAAATAATGACCGGTGGTATTGCTGCTTGCATACTGTTTATCAAATCCTCTTTTCATTGGCCAGGCGTGTTCCTGATGTCCTGCATGCCACTTTCCTGAGATCATGGTATGATACCCTGATTCGGACAAGACCTCAGCCATAGTTACACTGTTTCTGGATAAAAAGCCCCTGTAGCCAGGTAAGCCATAATAGTCGAAGGACATATCCCCAATCCCGGCCTGGTGCGGATAAAGACCGGTAAGCAATGCTGCTCTCGATGGACAACAACGTGCGGCATTGTAGAATTGGGTGAGGCGCATACCCTCATTTGCCAGTTTATCGAGATGAGGTGTTTTAATCTCAGCTCCAAAGCATCCAATGTCAGAATATCCCATATCATCAGCCATGATGATAATGATATTAGGTTTTAAGTGTATCTCAGTTTCGTCCGGACTCTGCTGGCATCCGGTTAAATGGACAATAATTAAAAAAGAAGTGAAAAGTAATTGTAAAATTTTCATAAGCTTAATTCAACATTGATTCTCCATAATCTAACAAGCCCGTCTTCACCACCAGACACAGCATAATTACCATCATGGGAAAATGCCAGGCTGTATACTGCAAATGAACTTGCTTCATAAGTATCAATTCTCTTCCCGGTAGCTGATTCCCAAAGAGCAATTCGTCCTTCCCGCGAACCAGTCAGAAAATACTTTCCCTCCTCTGAAAAAGCAATGCTGTAAATGATGTCTTCATCTTCAGCCAACACACCGATTTCTTCACCCTCTACTACATCCCATATCTTAACAGTACCATCAATACTACCTGAAACAGCTAATTTATCATCAGGTGATAAGGCAACACATGTTGCTGCAGCACTATGTCCTTTTAGTTTTTGTAGTTGTATCCCTTTCTGAAGGTCCCATAAGATAATAGCGCCATCATAACCGGCACTTATAGCAATCCTGCCACGATCAGAAATTGACAGAGATGCAACAGATTGCTGGTGTCCTTTTAGAATACTTTTGGGCTCTTGTTTCTGATAAAGAGGCCTCTTCCTCTTTCCCGATTTATCCTGCTCTCCCTTCTGTAAATCTTCCAGATTCTGCATCCGGAGAGTGCCATCTAAATGACCACTCCAAATTGAACTGTCTATGGGATTTACAGCCGAGCAAAGTACAGTTGTATAATCCATACTTTTCATGCCTTTTTGCTCATCATCAGAAAGATTAACAGATATAATGCTACCGTCCCTCATTGTTGCCACAAGTAAGTTGCCGACCAATTGGGATAAGGAAACTACTCCCTCAGAATTATTATATCCATACTCCTTCCTTGTGTTTGTCTCTAGATCCCAAACAATACAATTCCGTATACTGGAACCCGAAAAAACATTCCGATCGTCTTCAGTAAAGCCTACACTCCATACAACGTTTTCATGCTTTTGAAGCACCCTGTCAGATTCCAATATTGTCACTTGTTTCGAATTACAAGATATCAGACTTATTACAAGAGCGACTGATAAAATTGAGATCAATCTGAAGTTCCCTGGATGATCCTTTGTCATTTCTGTTTTTATTGCTATTCTCATTATTTCACCTCTACCTTTCCTTTATCCAAAGAGATTGTCAGGAGCATCGTTTTTTCATCAAACGACCATGTCTTACTGTCAGCCGGAACATTGTTATAATAGACTTCTGATGGTAGAAAATTAA
>JAOZLK010000130.1:0-7000 GCA_029934875.1 Bacteroidales bacterium
GTTCCTGTTAATCCTGGGGACTACAACGCCGACTGTTTTGCTTCGACCCTGCCTGAGAGAGGAGGCGACAACGTTTGGCTGGTAGGAATATTTCTTTGCCACTTCATGAACCGCGTCCCTTGTTGCCTGGCTAATTCTGGGATGATTATGCAGGGCGCGTGAAACTGTGGATGCTGAGATATTCAGTTCCTTTGCGATATCGTGGATGGTAACCAGTGGCTTATTCATGATCCAGGAACAAATTTAATAAAGTTTGCACAATCGATTGCGCAAATCTTTAAAAAAATGTTTTAGCGCCACGATTCCCTTTTATTAAGGTGCGGTTCCAAATGGATTGTAGCCATAATATGCATCTCTTCCCTGAGGGCATTTTCAATCTGGCTGACAATTTCGTGACCAGTATGGATGTCGAGTGAGCCGGGAAGCATGACGTGAAAGGTTAGTTCAAGGTGGTCACCATAGCTATGCAGATGATAATGATGGGGGCAGATTTCCTGCTGGGAAACTCTTCTAATCAGCTGCTCAATATCGCGGACCATTTCTTCGTTTGGTTTTTCTCCCAATAGTTTATTAGTAGTGCCCCTGATAATCTCAAAAACTGCATAAAAGAGCATTAGGCTGATTGCGAAACCCAACACACTGTCGATCCACCAGAATTGTTTTCCCAGCAAAATGCCAATGAGTACAACAAGCGATGAGAGTGCATCACTGCGGTGGTGCCAGCCGTCGGCCTTGAGGGTTTCAAAGCCTGTTTTCCTGTAAGTAAAGTATGCATACTGAGCCATCCCTTCTTTGACCAAAATGGAAATGATGGTTACAACAATGGCCAGGGTGCCAAAATTTGTGAGTTCGCGGGATCTGAATTTTTCAATGGATCCGGAAAAAAATTCCCAGGCTACGATGCCCAGAAGAAAAGCGATGAAAATGGAAGCAATTTGCTGGTACCTGCCGTGACCGAAGGGGTGTCGGGCATCTGCCTTCCTGGAGGATAGTTTTACACTACCGATTACAACCACCGAACTTGCCGAGTCGGAAAGGGTGTGCCATGCATCGGCAATCAGCGCAAGTGATCCGGAAACTATTCCGGCCCAGTACTTCAGGCCAAAAAGCAGCAGGTTTCCCACAATGCTCAGGATCCCTTCAATATAGCCGTAACGGTTCTTTTTCTTACTGTGTTCCATCGGGTATATAAAAGTAACAAAACCTTCCATAGAATCCTTTTTCTATATTTACGCTGCTAAACTAACAAGCCATGAAGAAATATACCTCACTTATCTTGCACCTGGTGCTGCTGATCATTGTTGTGATTGAACTCACCGGCAGATTTACCGATAACATAAGGCTGGAGTACCCGGTAAAGCCCCTGATTATGATCTGGATGGCTGTCTATTTCCTGATTTACAGTAAGAAGAAGAGCTTTACCATTCCTGTTCTTATTGCCTTCTTTTTTTCCTGGCTGGGCGACAATTTCCTGATGTTCTCGGGGAAGAATGAACTCTTCTTTTTTGCAGGAGTAGGGGGCTTTTTCCTGGCGCAGCTAAGCTATATTTACATCTTTAGCAAGTACAAAGAGGAGAACAGGCAGGGCTACCTTCGAAAAAAACCCTTGCTTATTATCTTCTTTCTCCTTTATGTGGGAGGGATTTATTTTGTTCTCTTTCCCGGACTTGAGGGGATCATGAAACCCATCATCCTGGTTTACGCGCTTTCGCTTATGGCTATGTCCATGATGGCCCTAAACCGAAGGGGCCGTGTAAATCCTCCCAGTTTCCGTTATGTTTTTGCCGGTTCAATCCTCTTTCTCCTATCAGATAGTATGATTGCTATTAATAAGTTTAGCACGGAATTTCCCCTGGCAGGATTCTGGATTATGATCACTTACATTTCTGCCCAATACCTGATTATGAGAGGATTGGTATATGAGAAATCTTAGGGAGATACCTTTGGCTGCTAGCGGACGGCATGATTGTAGATGACTTCCATGGCCTCATCGATTCCCATTATATAGCTTTTGTAGCTTTGCGAAACGGGAATGTCTGGTAAAATGGCCGGAGGGTCATTTTCCACGAGACTGAAGTATTTGGTGGAGTATGTTACCACCAGGTTGGAGGTGGTCAGAACAAATCTTTTCATCTCTCCAAAATGATTTGGCTTCCCCCCGGATTCCTCACCTACCACCATTGGATTAAAGGTCTTGATCACATCTATGGCATTGATAATGGCTGCAGAAAAAGTATTCCTTCCCACCAGCAGGTAAATTTCCGCGTTTTCTCCAATCCGGGATTTTTGAAGCTTTTCTGTAAACTCGGTCCACTGAATGGGGTTCCCTCCATTGTTGAAGCGAAAGTCAATGACCAGTTTCTTAATATCCTGCTTCCTCGCCGTCTTGAGGGCTTCTTTCTTAAACTCATTGAAGGAAGGCATAAACAGGGCACTGGCCCCTGACCCGAACTCCTCTTCAGCTTCCCTGCTCCAGCACTTATTATATTGGATGTAGTATAGTTTGTCTTCCGGAAAATACTGGTCCCTGAAAAATGAATTTCTATCCACCCAGCCCAGGGGTGGAGGATCGGAAATAACTCTTACCCTTTCACTTTCAGGGGAGGGGAGGGGAATAATCTCAGAGCTGATCTTTCCGGTGGAATCTTCCAGTTTAATTTCAATTTCATTCACTTGCGCAAAGCCAAAATATTCAAGTACCTGCCCCCATACAAGCATCCTTGGGACGAGAGACCTGGCTCGTGAGGGCGTGATCCCGCTAATGAGTGTGGAGATGGAGTCGACAAGCTGTCCGATTGGGAAATTATTGATGGCCACAATTCTTTTGCCTTCAAGCTGTCCATAGTCCTTCCAGTAAGAGCTTACATAGAGGCCTTCACTGAACCAATAGCACTGAAAAGGTAGAATGAGCTTATTGTCAATAAGGTAATTAAAGTTTACCCGGGTGCTTGCATCACCCAGTCTGGCAACCACCTGCTGCAGCATTATTGCCACTTCCAGTACACTTTTTCCCTCTGCCCTGTCAACGACAGATTCAAGTCCTCTGTTGAAGGAGACTGAATCGGTATGGAAGAACAGATCCACATGTCGTGCTTTAAGTTCCCGTTTTAAACCATCAATTTCCTCCTGCCAGTTAATATCCTTATTATCCATAGCAAGAAGCCCGTGCCCCGAAAGCAGAAAGATCAGCAGCAATAAAAAGCTATGTGATTTGCTCATGTGTTTAATTGATATTCAAAGATAGATAAAATCCCTTTCTGTCTTTTCCTTATGGTATTCTGAATCTTAGTCCCATGTAAAATTTCCGACCAAAAACAGGCCCCCATATTAACGAACTGTCGAAGTAGGGTCCAAAGGGATCATCGCTGGCCAGAATGGGATTCTCCTGTTTGAAATCAAAGAGATTCTCAAAGCCGGCATAGATTTCCAGCCTTTCCAGAAGCGTTTTACCGACCTGTAGGTTTACAAGTGAAAATGAAGGTGAGTACTCCGCAAGCCTGTATTGTTCTGGATTGGATTGTGTTTGCGGTATCCGTTTTTCTCCCTGCCAGTTCCAGGTTACATCAAAGCTCCACTTACTCAGGGTTTCGTAAGCCATGTTGATAAAGGCCCGGTTCCTGGATGTAAGAGGTGCCTGAAGCAGATCATCTCCATAAGTGCGCTTTACATCATTGAAACGATAAGCCAGCCTGATGTCATACCTTTCAACAGGCTCCAGGTCAAGCTGCAACTGCATGCTGTTTGAGTAGGATTTCCCATCCAGGTTATAAAAGTGTACTTCCTGAGGGCTCCTGTCATAATCAACTACAATTTGATTTGTGAAGCGGGTGTGGTAGTAATCCGCCTTGAATACAGCATCGCTTGCGCCCAGATTGAATCCATGGGCCATATTCAAACCATAATTCCAGGCCACTTCTGCATCCAGTCCGTAGGGCTTATCACTCCCGTCACCTGAAATATATATGAATCTTGAGGAGGCAAACATTCCTATGTTCTCAGCAAAAATACTGGCTGTTTTCTGTCCTCGGCCCGCTGATGCCCTGAAAACTGTTCTGGGTATGGGTTCATACCTCAGGTGTAAACGTGGGGTGACAAAGGTGCCGTAAGTGTTATGATAGTCGGCCCTGACACCTGCCACTGCAGTGAAAATATCCAGGTGGTTAAAGGTATATTCCAGGAAGGCCCCCGGTACCAGCTCATTCCTCATATATATTGAAGTGCTGACGGTTTCATCATAAACATCGGCCTGGAAACTGACTCCGGTCCTGTACTGGTGATTGGTGGAGCCCAGTATGGATTGGTAGATCAGGTTGGAATAAAAAGATTGCTGTCCGGCATCATAGTCTCCAAGGCCGAAAAAGGCATCCTGGCGGTGCACTACACCCGAGAGCTGGAAACCGATGCTGCTATAGGGCCGGTTCTCAAATATTTTCCCGGCCTTTCCCCATGCCTCAATCCTCTTTGTGTTGACACCCGAGCCCCAGTAGGCCTGGCTCTCCCCGGGAGCATCATGATTATAGTCGGTTTGTCCTCCCAGTCGATTGGTATAAACTACTTTTACCCCCAGCTGGCTCTCAAATCCATTATCGCCGCTGTACTTAAATCTTTGCATACCTACCAGGTTTTCACCTGTTGGATGGTCCACGAATCCATCCTGGTTGTGATCCAGTTTAAAAGGCCGGATGTTTCCATGCAGTGATGTGGATCCACTCCAGGTTTCTCCCAGTTTATAGGCAGTAATCAGGTTGGTCTCCATCGCACCGTCGCTGTTTCCATAGGCATTCACAAAGAGCCTGTCGCCATTCTCGGGCTTTCGAAGCTCCACATTAATTTGCCCTGTAATGCTTTCGAAGCCATTTACCACAGATCCTGATCCTGTGTTTAGCTGCATTCCTTCGATCCAGGTGCCGGGAATATAGGTGAGACCATATAGTGCTGAAAGCCCCCTCACATCGGGCATGTTCTCTCGTGTAATCTGAACATAAGGGCCTGCCAAGCCGAGCATTTCAATTTGCCTGGTACCGGTAACGGCGTCGGTGAATGAGGCATCCACCGAAGGATTGGTCTCGAAGCTTTCGGAAAGGTTGCAACAGGCAGCTTTCGTAAGTTCCTTCTCACTGATATTTTGGATATTATAGGCACTTGTAAAAGATATCGATGTGGCTTTGATCCTGTGGACGACCCTGACCCCCTCAAGCTCTGTTGCTTCAGAAAATCCAACCTCCACCTCTGCTGGCTCATGAAGATGGAGGCTGTCGCTACCATAGCCCACAAAGCTCACGATGAGCATGTGAGAGCCTTCCTGCAAGTCAATTGTGAAAAGGCCCTCTTCACCTGTGATTGTACCTGCAGTGGTTCCGGCCCAGAAAACACTGGCTCCGGCCAGGGGCTTCCTTTCACCACTTTCGCTGGTTTCGTATACGTAGCCTGTGATTACATCATCACTATTGCCCGTGGCTTCATCATGAGTCTCATAATCCCGGTATTTGCAACATTGGGGAAGGGATTCATATACGGGGTCCGGGGCAAGCAGTTGCTCTGTGTCGTGGCCTGCGCTGGCCACATGATAATGTAATTTATTTTCCTTGAACTTTTCGGGGTCAGTTAAAACGCTAAGCATCCTGCTTTCAGCATCCCAGGAGGCTTCGCTAAGGCCTTTGGTTTTAAGCGCGGCCTTTTCAATACGGTTTTTACACATTCCGCAAAGACCTTCAACCCTAATTTCCAGCGTATCCGTTTCCTGGATATTGTATGCCATACTTGGTAGACTGCATGCCAATAAAATGACAGGCAAGCATATCCTGATTTTTGTTTTCATGATTGGTGTATTGGTTAACGAAAAAGAGAAATTCTCAATTAGTCGTTAAGCCATACGGGGTGGCTGGAAATGGGGTAAGAGGTATTCGAAATGGTATTCTTCGTGATAGGACACATAATTGAAAGTCCTTGAAATAAGGTCAGGAGAAGCCTGGACGTGGATTCCGAGGGCAAGAACCTGGAGGGAGTAGGTGCAGTCGCAGCCACCGGAACAATGAGTATCTTGCTCATCTCCTCCCTCATGCTCATTACAGCAGCATGCATCATGACTTGAACAGCAATCCATACTGCATTTGAGCTCCGTTTGTGGCGCCATCCTATCAAAGGATACCATAAATCTGTCGAGACCCAGCAAGCTCATGCTTACAATTAATATGTATGCAAGTACTTTCATATTCCCTGTAAAAATAACAAATCTGGTGGACCTGTGTTCGAATATTGAATTTTAACACCATTGCGCTGGCCACAGATTAAAATGAGAAGAACCCTGAGTTGCGGGCCCAGTCAGGATAAGAGAATAAGAACCAGGAATTATTTGGGCATGTCCATCAGAGATCTTGGACCATTATTGAGCTGCATCGGAACACCTGCGATTTCACTTCAAGCCTTCTACCTGTCCCTTTTTCGGATTCTTTGCAAGTCACAGGGAGGTGACTTCATCACAGGCTGGTGACTCAAGAATAATGATTATACAATTCGAGTATCATCGTATTCCATTGTTATACTGCTTATTACAATGACGGTTAGGTGTGCGAAAACGAAACTAAAAGTCACACATTGAGAAAAACTTACTAGGTTGTGACTTCCGGATTTCCCGAAATGGAGCCCCCCGTTTTTATACCAATTTTTTATTGCTTATCACTTCTGATAAGCCTGAGCTCCAGGCACAGCTTACAATCCAGAAATGTCACAAGGAATTATTTGGGCATGTCCATCAGAGATCATATTGCCTAATAAGAAAAGTTTTTAGATATTGAGCTACCCAAAAAAATGGCATTATGAAACGTCCATGACAATAATTTCATTATTATCACAATAGCAAATGAAATTATTTTTATGGTAAGTTACATTAGACCAATAAGATAAATTGATAATTACTTATGAAACTATACAGGCAGATATTCGAGAACAATCGCTTATGGGTGGAGGAAAAGAAAGCAAGTGACGCAGATTTTTTCAAGCA
>JAOZLK010000130.1:7100-9573 GCA_029934875.1 Bacteroidales bacterium
AAAGTACTGAATGCCATAAAAGACGAAACCGAAAGGTACCATAAACTGGTTGAGCTTAATGTGCAGGAACAATGTGTAAACGTGATTAAAATGGCTGTATGGCAAAAGCAATATTTAAGCAATGGCTTTCCAACCGTACATGGTTGGGTCTTCGACGTGAAAACCGGGAAATTGATTGACCTGGAAATTAATTTTTCTAAAATACTAAGCAATATCCGGGAGATCTATGATCTGGGCAATAGCATCTATTCTTCATCTTGAATAAGTTATATCAATAATATCTGTCAACCTTTTGTATTTTTATATGTTCCATTGAACAAAAGATAATAGACGCACTACATATGATGATTAAGAAGTATCTCCTGATTGTAATTTTGATTGGTTCTGGTTTTGAACTGATTGCTCAGACAATTGTTACGGACCGTCCCGATCAAACGGAATCTTCCTCCACTATTCCCCATAAGAGCTTTCAAATTGAAGCTGGAGTATTGTTTGGAGATCTAAATAATGAGGCGCAGAGGGTGTATTTGTTGCCCACAACCCTGTTTAGATATGGTCTAACCCGGGGTATTGAGCTTAGATTAGCTCAGAATTTGATCAACTATGTAAGTGAGTACTCATCGGAGGCCAGATTTGGATTTAGCGATTTAGAGTTAGGCGCAAAATTTCAAATCCTGAAAAGGGAGGACATAAATACAGAGATCGCCTTCCTTTCCCATGTTGTTTTACCCACCGGTGCCGAGGGCTTATCATTCGATAAATATGGGACGATCAATAAGCTGTCCCTGTCGCATGAGCTCAATAGTTTTGTGGGCCTGGGTTACAATGTGGGATATAATTATTTTGGTTATGATAAAGGAATGTTTACCTATTCCATGGCTTTGGGTGCTGCTTTCAATGAGAAACTTGGAGCCTATCTTGAATTCTATGGTGAATCCTCCGGTCCGACTGGTTTTCTGATTAATTTTGATTCCGGATTAACTTACCTTATCCAGGATAATCTTCAACTGGATTTTTCCTTTGCATTTGGACTCAATCACCGAATGAACTATTTTGCCTTTGGGTGCAGCTGGAACATTGGGGGAAAGAAAGGAGAGATCTAGCCTAGAATTTGAAATTAAGACGGAAGCTTACACCCTGGTATCCCCATTCCCCGGGAGTCTCCAGGCTTTCCCTGAATCCCACGTAGACACCCAGATCCATCAGAAAGAAAATATCCTCGAGCCGATATCCCAGCTGAAGGTAGTTAGGTGTTCCCGGGGTATATAGGTAGGTAAGATCCAAGGACTCCTGCCAGAGACGTTCACTGAACCATGGCAGGTATTTGATCAGAAGATAGGAGGAGGTCAGGGTGGCGTGCATTTTTGCCCAGTACTCATTCGTGCTGGCCTCGTAATATTCCGAAAACATGAGTGCCTGGTCAAGTCCCGCCATATCGATGTAAAGAGGGTTGGATTTGAAATGCCTGTAATCGGAAAAGTGTATGGCCCTTGAGTCGATGAAGGTTCCGGCGGCGATGGACCATTTCAGTTTCGACAGCAGGCCCACATCAAATGAATGCCTTATTTTGGCCTCAAGCATGCTATAGTCCGACCATCCATTTTGTTCAAGCGGTATGGCTTTGTGGTAGGCCAATAAAAATGTGGGCCATTTTGAGTCCCTGTATTGCTTCCTGTAGTTCCGGATTACATAATACCTTTTGGGAGTATATTGCAATTCAACCCGGGCCACGAATCTTTTGTGATCCTGAAGTTCCCTTGCTGTTGATTCTCTTCCTGCCGGGGTGTTGTCTGTGAAGCGTTCTTCCTCAGCATTCCTGTAGAAAAATGAGAAAAGAGATGTGTTTTCAAGCTGGTTCTGTGCCCCGTAATCAACTGATGTTGTGAGTATCAGTCCATGCAGCGGATCAATCATATTATACAGGCTTGCATCAATCCGCTCATACATCTTCAGATGATTCTCCCTGAGGAAAAGCGTATAAATTATGTTCGTTGCCCGGGGAATTCCGCTCTGCGTGTTAAAATCTTCAGATCTGTAATTCAGGTCGAGCCCCAGCCTGCCCCTGGCCATGGGTGCGTAAAGAAAATAGGTATCCCAACGGATCAGTGGAGCTTTCCGCATAAAGGCATAGCTCAGATCAAGCTTTGTATTAAGCACATGCAGGCTGTCAGGTCGCCAGTCTATTCCGAAACCCTGTCCGTAGTATACCCCATCCACGGTATTGTACCCGAATTTTTCCAGGTCAATAAGACCCTCATGACGAATGCGAAACTTCCCCCTGTTGCGAATATAGGTTCGGCCATATACCAGGTTTTTAAAGGTGACTTTCTTTCTCCCAGATACCTGGCTTGAGTCTGCTGGAGCCTGGACGGACTGAATACCCCTGATGCTATCCCTGGATTTCAGGGTGAGAGACTCTTCAGGAGTGAGTGGAATAGGCCTCATTTTATTCCAGTACAGAGAGTCGTGTTTT
>JAOZLK010000665.1 GCA_029934875.1 Bacteroidales bacterium
ACCTCCCACAAGACCAAGTGGATAAAACGGACCACCTGACCACTTCGGGCCAAATCTGGTTGACAAGCCTAATAACCTGTTTTTCAGATGTATAAATAATTTATAGCATACTAGCGAAGGATGGTCAAAGCTTCTGGTTTTTCCAACTGGGGCATTGGTCGGCTTAAGTGATGGATTTCCAACCTAACTACATACAAATTTGAAAACTACGTTGCGCCTCAAATTTCCGTTGTTATGCAGATCAGGATTACAATTCCGTTGGCATAGTAGCATCCCAAGGTTCAAGATCTTCTGAATAATTTGACATTATTGTAAACTCTTTATGCAGATGTAGAGTATCACCAGAAGGTATTTCAATATACTTCTCAGTATATCTGTAAAGTTTTCCAGAAAATATAATTAAATAGTATCTTCCAGCTTTTATCGATCTGAAAATGATCTCACCTCTAGAATTAGATATATCTTGATATTGAGAAATAACTGGTTGATCTCCGATGAAAGCAATATCTAATTTTGCATCTAAATAACCTATACATTCCGCCTCTGCATCATATAATCTCGCCACAGCTCCATCACCTGGAACTGGAGCATATCCTACAAGTTCGTTGTTCTCAATGACGGCCTCAGGATAGGTTATAGATATTTTAAGATTGCCTGTTACGTTTTCTGGTGGATCTGGTTCGTTCTCGCACATAGAACTTATCAATAGAATAGTTATAAGGAGGATTGGAATCAAACTTGATTTCATTTTAATAGTGTCTATTAGTGGTTTGCGATTTTTTGGGTAGAATCAATCCACCCCAGAAACTGAATGAATAAATAATTCTGCTCCTTCCTCAACAGTGAATGTGCCAGTTAATTCCACCCAATCTTCGAATTCAATATCCACATTACCTTCATCATTAATATATGAATTTAATAATTCAAGTTTGCAGCAATCCTCAAACTCATATGAGGAATAGTATTTCGTTAATCTTTTGAAGCATAGCTTGTAGAATGAAACAGAACTTATGGAATAAGGTGACTCATTCTTATGGTGATATGCAAGTGGACCATTATCCCATTTTGACTTCAAATGGTTCTCACTACTCGTTGCTAAAGCAGAATGAGCCCCATCGTTAATCCACCATATGTTAGCTTCGGATACTTCACATTCCTTGAAGCTCGGATCATTTGTGAAGTACAATTCCGCATACTCATACACCATCACCACGGGATCTGTAAAATCCTCAATAGAATAATCACCCTTCGTCATATGCCATGCGTATCCGTGGCAGTTAAATCGGTATGTAGAACTAAGATCCGGATAACTGGGTATGTCTGGATATGTAGGATAAAATATTGCATTCGGGAAACTATCTGCTCGAATTGAATCAAGGAAGTGCCTTTCGCTTGGATTCGCGTCAACAGGCACATAAGTCGCGTCAACTTCGTTTCCGTAAGGTGTATGCACTATAGTATCAATACTGCCTTGTCCGAAGACAGTAATAACAGCAAGAGATAGGAAGCAGCTTGTAATGTGTCTTTTTCTCATAGCTTTGAATCAATCACTTAATATCATTTGCTTCGTACTAACTACTTTCCCATCAGTAATAAGTGAATACATGTACATCCCAGCTTCCAACTCGCCGCCAATAATTCTAATCTCACCACTGTTTTTAATATTCAGCTCATAGTTCCTCAGTTGTTTCCCTATCATATTATAAACATAAATATTGGCTTGCGAAACCTCTTTGTTAAGCAAGTATTTAATGGTGGTGATTTCTGAAAAGGGATTGGGATTATTTTGAAATAGTTCACTCTCAATATTTGATATCCCCTCACCCACAGTTATACCAACAGAGGTTCCTTTCAGTGCTGGCATGCCTGAAAGGCCATACACCTGATTCTGTAAATCCTCGATGATCGCTTGCTGTTCTTTGATAGCCTCCACCAAATAGGGCAGAAGCTCAAGGCTTTTAATTGCAAGTCCTTCCTTTTCTTCAACAACAAGGTCCGGAAAAATCTTTTGAACCTCCTGAGCGATAAATCCAGCTCTTGGCATTTCATATTGACTGTCGCTTTTGAAATTGTACGTGACACCCTGTAAAGTCAACACTTTGCCTAATGATCCCTCATTGATGTTCAGGATATCAGACTTTAGGTTTATGTCTGAATAATTGTTGAAATTCCCATAAATGGTTAAAAAACTGTAGGCTGTTAATCCATTATTAAACACAGAAGGCATCTGACACTGAAAGTCTGCTGTTGAATTGGCATTCAGGAACCTAATATCACCGTAGAAATTAGTTGTATTCACAGTTCCGTATTGCCCCATATTTACTGTCGAATTAAACGTAGTTGTCGAGTAGAAGGTTGCTGAACCACCTGATGTTACACTTATTCCATCTTGAAATTGCACTCTATCCTCAAACATGAATTTGTCCTCGGAGGTATTGAATTTATAAAAGTCATTATCTGGATACATAGATAATGTACCTCCGGTTCCAAGTACTTTTAATCCTCCACCACTGCTATACTCTTCAAATAAATTTGAGCCATCATTGAATGTTACTTTCTCATCAAAGACAACTTCATTGTAGAACTTAGCCTTCGTCCCTCCTGGATCTGTGGTTCCTCCAAAGGCAATAGAGCCACTACTGAATAATTTCAGTTGAGCATTTGTACTTAATGCTATTGGGATAAAAACAAGAATAATAAATGCTTTTTTCATGATTGATTCTGTTGGAGTTAGTCATAAAGGCTTCATATTGTCACTGGTGGAGACGATACCAATCTAACGAAATTTCTAAGAAAAAGGTTGCAACCTGCTGTATAGCGATAAAGTAGCATTGTTTCACCTATGTTTCACCAGTGCAGAAAACAAAAGG
This sequence comes from Bacteroidales bacterium, assembly GCA_029934875.1. Taxonomy (GTDB): domain Bacteria; phylum Bacteroidota; class Bacteroidia; order Bacteroidales. Next base: position 2,871 of record JAOZLK010000665.1, read on the forward strand.
AGCCAGACGTAGTCTAACTCCTTCATTTTCAAGTGCCGGGGTGA
>JAOZLK010000666.1 GCA_029934875.1 Bacteroidales bacterium
TAATTATTAATGGATAACTGGGCTTCAAAAAGATTGCGTATTGAAGTTGAGCTATAGAGAAATCCCAGATAGCGATCGCGCTGGTCGATGATAACCGGAGGAGATGAAGGCCCTAATGCATTATTAAGCACATCAATGGATTTCTTGTATTTCGGGAACATTCTTTCGTCATATGCTTTGATTGCCCTGGCAAATTGCTCCTCTTTGAACATTCTGATGCCACCTTCGAATACAATATTTTTACGTGCAATATCCCAGGGAAGGGGAAAAAGCACTCGCTCCCAGGCAAATCGTTCTTCTGAATTTAATAAGGTGATATCTGGAACAACAGGACGTATGAGCCAACGTCCCTGAGTTGTACCCACCCCTTTATGATACCAGTTTAATTCCGGCATGGCTTCCAATGCCTCATCAGCAATATTCCATGCTTCAACTAATAATTTTGCAGACTGAATATCACCCTTGCACCAAAGTTTTGCTTTATCAAGCATAAATTGGTCAATATTTTCAACATCTCCCCGAATCAATTCCAGAAAAAGTTCTTGTGTGATATTATATGGACATAAAGAGTCCGGGAAAATACCACCCTGAGCAAAGATCTTATTCAACTTTAACCTTTCCAGCTCCTCAAATTTTCCCTTAAGGATTTTAGGCCGGGTAATGCCAATAATTGGTTCGGTTTCCCATGTAGAAGAAACCGTAATGGAAGCATAGGGCTCAATATCAAGTGCCCTGGCTTCTGCCACATAATGATCACGATTGGTAAATTTCCTTCCTTGTATTGAATATCCACCAAAAATATGTACCAAAGTAGCTCCCTCAGGTATGCTTGCCGCAATTTCATTTCTCTCCTCTGAGGTGTATTCCCAATCCATTTTCATGATCACCTCAAATTCAGGATTGATCTTGCGTCCTGCACCCAATATAGCTTTCATAAAATCTGCCGCCATACCACCCAGTGTCTTTGAACGCGCCAGATATGAACCGTTAGGCCCAAAATATAATCTCTTTGCAAATGGAAGACCCGAACCACTATCCTGAGTCCAGAAAACAAAATACCGTAGATCAGGTACTTCTGTCATCAGATTAGTGATGGATTCGGCATAATGTTCCAGCACTTTTGGATTTGCTATATCCAATGCGTATCGTGGTTGCAAACTTCTACCAGGATGGTCTATCCGGGATCCCCGAAGTTCAGGGTAACGATCAAATACTTCTTCAGCTACACCACGTGGCTCATAGCATACAAAGCCTGGCTTAAGCCCATACCTTCTTGCCAGTTTGGCAGCTAATCTTAAATCATCCAGATTTGCTTTTAATTCCTCCTGAGGATAAATCCCTTTTGTTAATGAGCTCTCAACAAATGCATCCAAAGCAGGTGCATAGCTCATGTACCAGGCATATGAATCATCCGGAAACTTCCTGTGCAACACGTGATATCCACCAGGATCAGCATACCGGTTGATCTCCATACCGGTAAAGCCAAGACGGGCAATATCATGTACATGACCCCGGCGATCAAAGCCTTTTGAAAAACGATGCCATTGATTTAAAGAATTATCCCACATCGTAAATCTTTCCTCAAACCGAAACTCTGACAAACGATCTGTTTCCCTGACCGGGTCCTCTATCCATGCGAGTGCAGCATGGCAAACATTTCTTGAGGTACTTCCGGAAAACAACAAACCATCATCGATTTGTTTTACAAGTTCCCATTCATCGGATATATTTGCCTTCGAAATTAAAACCGAAGCCTCTTTATATGCCTTGATTTCATCTCCGACAGCCAGAACAATTTCTCCCTGTTTAATTTTCCCTTTATGTGATTTGTTTATAATCTTTGCCCCGGTTCTTCCAGCAATCTCTTCAGCTGCTGTTTTGACAGCAAGATCACCAGCTTCAGGTAAATAAATCACTTTTTCGTTTTGGCTTCCATAAACTAATGGGCCTCCTGCTAAAAAAGCCTGCAATACCAGAAAAGAACCAGCTGATTTTTTAATAAAATGTCGGCGTGTCAAAAGTGATTTCATATGGTGTGCAGGTTTAATTTACTATCCAGCCGGGAATTAATAACAATTCCATTTCAAATTAAGTTTTACTTTGAACTCACTGAAATTCCATGAACTTTTGCCATAGTAAGCCCATATGACTTTGCCCTTGTCTCTTCCGAAACGCCACATGCATCAAGCATCTTATTGAACCGTATAATGTTTTCTTCAAATGCTTCAGGGCCTTCATCTGTAGCAAATAATATTTTTTCAAATGCAGGAACTGCATCCTCAGGCATATGGGCTTTCCCAAGGTATGGGGTCCACCAGAGAAATTGCTCCCAAAATCCAGGGTCTTTATCCTTTTTTATCAGGGATGAACCGGTCAGGTCAAAATAGAGATTTACATTACGACGGGTTGCCTCCCCTGCTTCATTATACCATGGATTTCCAAAATGTGCCGCATGAATAAACAGATCCGGATGATCTGATGCTATGGTTGCAACAAATCCCGGTCGCATCCGTGCCATTTTACCAATAGACAGAATGCCTGTATGTGGTGCGATGGGCATTCCCAGCTTTTCAGCAAGATCCCAAATGGGATCATATTTTGGATCATCGTAATTCCACTGATTTTTTGCGAATAACTCACCCAGTCCTTTAAATCCCATATCATAAACCATTTGAATATCTTCGGTTACAGTTGGGCTGTCAATATTGATGGCTGCATATGGGATTACCCGGTCAGGATGCGTTTTTGCAAATTCAATTCCACGATCAAGGTCTTTCATATTGATCAGAAGACATGCCATAGCATTGTATTTGGTATATACTTCGAGAAACGATTTCTCCCATTCATCAGATGCCCCATAGTGCGTATGTGAATCAATGATAAAAGGTGGGATAGAAGTATTTTGTTTGATA